>NZ_JAOQIO010000047.1:0-2821 GCF_025567575.1 Paenibacillus baimaensis
TCCTTGATGGTGTGGGTATTTACCCGTCGACAAACCCATCATACCGAGGCGCTCCTTTTTTGTCAAAGCCCATTTCTTAGGCTATACAGGAATGTTTAGCTTAAAGATGTAATGGGTTATTTAATAACTTGGTGCCATGTATCTTCGATATCTTTAAAATTATTAAATCCGATTTTTTTATAAAAACTTTTAGATTCAGGGGCAGATATAAGGAACATCAATGTACCCTTTTCTAATTGTGGTTTTAAATACTCTACTAGTCCTTTATCGATTCCCGTCCCCTGGTACTCAGGATCAACAACAATATCGTTAATGTAACAATCAAAGCAAAAGTCTGTGAATGCTCTCAAGAAACCCACTAACTTCCCGTTATGCCAAGCGGATACTTATTCTTTAACATCAATTCCTTTCGTCTCTCGTCGTTAGGTCGTCTTAAAGTAGCTCTGTTATATAGTGCTATGACTTCCTTCAATGATGGCATTTCATCGCTTTTATAAATTATCATTAGTTCAGAGCTCATTCAAAATTTATTAAGAATGACACAATTATTCATGTATTTCCTTATTGAGCATAACTGCCCGTTCGTACAGCGAGGCTGCCGATCCATGTCAGCAGCCTCGTTCTGAATATTTATTGAGCTATCTATAGTTCTGCGTTAGTTCAATCTATGTAGAACAAAAACGGTATCACCGACGCCTAACTTTACTTTGTCTTATGGCCGTACTGGTCGACCCTTCCTCATTTTTGCTAAATACCCTATTTGCCCTGTATGATAATGGATCTCTCTGAACATCGCCATCATTAGGTTAAGGGCTGTCGTCTCGTTAGTTACTTGGCTGTATGTAAGCGGAGGCAAATGGAGAAATGGTTGAGTTAGCAATAACGAGGGATTTGATTTCAACTGCTCAAGATATTGAAGGAGTATATCAAATGATTCTTGTGTCATTTTATATGCTTGCTCTTTTGACATTTCAAGCTCTCGTTTAAATTCCTTATCTCTGTCTCGCGTGTCCGGTATATTAAAAAAGATTGTTTCAATTCGAGAATGTACTGCACCTCTAATATGAGCAACAAGATTTGCAATGCTATTACTTTCAAGTCCTGGGGACCAAGTAATATCTTCTTCTACTAGTTCTTCAATCGCTTTAAGAGTCCATTTTTTTTCAGATCTGAACTTAACCGCAATGCTTTCAATTAGTTCGAAGGCGATATCCATAAGCACACCTCTTATTTTCCTTATTTTGTATATATTAATACAGAACATTTGTCCCTATGTAAAAACTTTTTTTCAGATAATTGAACTTCTCATTATCCTCCCGTTACTTCAATATAACAAAAGAAGAACTGCTCGTAGTCATCTTGATGAGCACTTCCGATTGATATTTCCATATTCCCTCCCCGATCAGTTAACATATTTTACCACTATTTTACCACACTTACTCTTTAATCAAAATAGTTTTATTGAGCATTCCTGCCCCTTAGCTTAATCAATTGTCAACCAAGGTTCAGTCCTCCAGATAGACTTCCTGGCAACAAAAATTGTGTTTGCATTAATGCTAATGAACATTTCAGTAGGGCAATCCTTATATGTATGAGACAAAAATTCAGGCAGAATGGCTGCATCAAATTCCCATATGCCTTCTTTTTCCCCAGATATTAATGCCTCCCAAGGTCTTCCATCTGAAACTTCGTTTGTGAAAAACACTCCGCTTTCTGTAAACTCTTTTGAGAACTTTTCCATCATTGCCCATACGAGGGGTTTGTGTTCATCTTTTATCTGTCCAATTCGATTTTCAATTTCTACTGTCAAGAACAGTAAACTAACTTCTATCCAAGTGTCTTGGAGTTCTTTTATTTCCTGTGGGGTCCATCCCGTCATATATGGGCGAATATGGAGTTGGTACCCACCATTATTAAATAACTGTTCTTCCGCGTCACCACCAACCAACAGAGTGTGTAAGAGTTCCCATTCCTGATCAGTTATGAAGTATTTAGAATCAAGTCCCAGAGAGTTTAGCACTTCTGCAAATTGCTTTACAACGTCCTTGAAATTTTCGGGGTTACTTTTGATACAAGTTTGTATTTGAGAATATTCGGACATTAAACCACCTCTTGTCTGGTTACTAGTACCCCATCATTATAAGTGCTGCCCGTTAGTTCAACGAGCAGCCGTTATCGTTCCCTAATTTCGAATATATCGCCTACTGTGAACCGCAATGAAATTTCCTCACGTATTGCATTATTATCCATGAGAAAAGCTACTTTCAGCAAGTGGCTTTAATGCAGAAATGATGGGAATTCAGAACACAAAAACTATTCCATACTTATTTACGAGATAGATATGGGCGTATATCCAATCCCTAATTTTTATCTCGGCATACACTGAGTTAGAAGCCCAATTAATAAGGAGTGAATAAATCGAATGGGATTTATACCGCAGCAAGGACCAACTTCTCCTCCACCCTCATATGTACCTCAAATGTCTCCATATGCTGTTGACCTTGGGACAATTTCTGGTTGTTTGGATCAATACACTTTCATATGGCTCAATAATGGAGATAGCTTTTGGTTCTATCTGACTTTTGTCGGAAGGACATCGATTTTAGGATATAGATTTTTCGGAGGAAGATGGAATCCTTATACAGTTAATTTAAGAGAAATTATTTCATTTTCATGTTACTAATTAATTATAATCCATGATAGAAGCGCAGAGCATCTTGTGTATTTATTTAGTTCAGCTTGTTTGCCCCACTATCTGCCCGTTACTTCAACGAACGACAGCAACCGATCGCGCGACCGGTTGCCGTCATGTCGTGATGCT
>NZ_JAOQIO010000120.1:0-3346 GCF_025567575.1 Paenibacillus baimaensis
AGCCGTATCGGAAGGTGCGGCTGGATCACCTCCTTTCTATGGAGATACCGCTTCTGCAAACGAAGCGTATCAGCAATATACGTTGCCAATGGCAACAACAACGCTCACTCGTTGATCAGTTTTGAGAGGATAAACTTCTCTCTGTAAAGCTTGTTCCTTGACAACTAGATACCGAAACGAAACAAATGTTTAGAGCAGCGTTACTTAACTTCGGTTGAGTAACAAATCCACATAGATCTATCCTAACGGATAGGACTTATTAGCGGAATTGGTTAAGCTAATAAGAGCACACGGAGGATGCCTAGGCACTAGGAGCCGAAGAAGGACGTGGCGAACGACGAAATGCCTCGGGGAGCCGTAAGCAGGCTTTGATCCGGGGATGTCCGAATGGGGGAACCCGCATGAGGTAATGCTCATGTACCCGATAGTGAATACATAGCTGTCGAGGAGGCATACGAGGGGAACTGAAACATCTAAGTACCCTCAGGAGAAGAAAACAATAGTGATTCCGTCAGTAGCGGCGAGCGAACGCGGAACAGCCCAAACCTAAGAGCTTGCTCTTAGGGGTTGTGGGACGTCAACATCGGGTTAGCAGAATAGGTGAAGCAGTCTGGAAAGGCTCATCACAGAGGGTAACAATCCCGTAACCGAAAATCTGCGAAACCTGTAGACGGATCCCGAGTACCGCGAGACACGTGAAACCTCGTGGGAATCCGGCAGGACCATCTGCCAAGGCTAAATACTCCCTAGTGACCGATAGTGAAGCAGTACCGTGAGGGAAAGGTGAAAAGAACCGCGGGAGCGGAGTGAAATAGAACCTGAAACCGTGTGCTTACAAAAAGTCAGAGCCCGTTTATGGGTGATGGCGTGCCTTTTGTAGAATGAACCGGCGAGTTACGTTCCCGTGCAAGGTTAAGGTGAAGAGCCGGAGCCGCAGCGAAAGCGAGTCTGAATAGGGCGACTTGAGTACGTGGACGTAGACCCGAAACCGTGTGATCTACCCCTGCCCAGGGTGAAGGTGCGGTAACACGCACTGGAGGCCCGAACCCACGCATGTTGAAAAATGCGGGGATGAGGTGGGGGTAGCGGAGAAATTCCAATCGAACTCGGAGATAGCTGGTTCTCCCCGAAATAGCTTTAGGGCTAGCCTCGGAGTTAAGAGTCGTGGAGGTAGAGCACTGATTGGGTGCGGGGCCCGCCAAGGGTTACCAAGTCCAGTCAAACTCCGAATGCCACAGACTTATATCCGGGAGTCAGACCGTGAGTGCTAAGATCCATGGTCAAGAGGGAAACAGCCCAGACCATCAGCTAAGGTCCCCAAGTGCAGGTTAAGTGGGAAAGGATGTGGAGTTGCCCAGACAACCAGGATGTTGGCTTAGAAGCAGCCACCATTGAAAGAGTGCGTAATAGCTCACTGGTCGAGTGACTCTGCGCCGAAAATGTAACGGGGCTAAACCTGCCACCGAAGCTATGGCTCGAACAACTAGATTGTTCTTGGGTAGGGGAGCGTTGTGTAGAGGTTGAAGGTGTACCGTAAGGAGCGCTGGACACTACACAAGTGAGAATGCCGGTATAAGTAACGAAAAGACAAGTGAGAATCTTGTCCGCCGAAAGCCTAAGGGTTCCTGAGGAAGGCTCGTCCTCTCAGGGTAAGTCGGGACCTAACGCGAGGCCGAAAGGCGTAGTGGATGGACAACTGGTTGAAATTCCAGTACCACCGTGAACCGTTATGAGCAATGGGGTGACGCAGAAGGATAGTGACGCGGACTGATGGATGTCCGTCCAAGCAGCGAGGCTGGTGTGTAGGCAAATCCGCACACTGTTAAGGCTGAGCTGTGATGGGGAGCGAAAATTACAGTAGCGAAGGTCATGAGTTCAAGCTGCCAAGAAAAGCCTCTAGCCAGGGAGAAGGTGCCCGTACCGCAAACCGACACAGGTGGGCGAGCAGAGTATGCTAAGGCGCGCGGAAGAACTCTCGTTAAGGAACTCGGCAAAATGACCCCGTAACTTCGGGAGAAGGGGTGCCTCGGTAGGGTGAATAGCCCGAGGGGGCCGCAGTGAAAAGGCCCAAGCGACTGTTTAGCAAAAACACAGGTCTGTGCGAAGCCGTAAGGCGAAGTATACGGGCTGACGCCTGCCCGGTGCTGGAAGGTTAAGGGGAGTGGTTAACCGCAAGGTGAAGCTATGAACCGAAGCCCCAGTAAACGGCGGCCGTAACTATAACGGTCCTAAGGTAGCGAAATTCCTTGTCAGGTAAATTCTGACCCGCACGAATGGCGTAACGACTTGGGCGCTGTCTCAACGAGAGATCCGGTGAAATTTTACTACCTGTGAAGATGCAGGTTACCCGCGACAAGACGGAAAGACCCCATGGAGCTTTACTGCAGCTTGATATTGAACTTGGGTACGATCTGTACAGGATAGGTGGGAGCCATTGAAGCATGAGCGCCAGCTTGTGTGGAGGCGACGTTGGGATACCACCCTGATCGTATCCGAGTTCTAACCTCGCACCGTGATCCGGTGCAGGGACCGTGTCAGGTGGGCAGTTTGACTGGGGCGGTCGCCTCCTAAAATGTAACGGAGGCGCCCTAAGGTTCCCTCAGAATGGTTGGAAATCATTCGCAGAGTGTAAAGGCACAAGGGAGCTTGACTGCGAGACAAACAGGTCGAGCAGGGACGAAAGTCGGGCTTAGTGATCCGGTGGTACCGAATGGAAGGGCCATCGCTCAACGGATAAAAGCTACCCTGGGGATAACAGGCTTATCTCCCCCAAGAGTCCACATCGACGGGGAGGTTTGGCACCTCGATGTCGGCTCATCGCATCCTGGGGCTGAAGTAGGTCCCAAGGGTTGGGCTGTTCGCCCATTAAAGCGGTACGCGAGCTGGGTTCAGAACGTCGTGAGACAGTTCGGTCCCTATCTGTCGTGGGCGCAGGAAATTTGAGAGGAGCTGTCCTTAGTACGAGAGGACCGGGATGGACGTACCGCTGGTGTACCAGTTGTTCCGCCAGGAGCACGGCTGGATAGCTACGTACGGAAGGGATAAGCGCTGAAAGCATCTAAGCGCGAAGCCCCCCTCAAGATGAGATTTCCCAATTAGTAAGACCCCTTGTAGACGACGAGGTAGATAGGTTCGGGGTGGAAGTGCCGCAAGGTATGGAGCTGACGAATACTAATCGGTCGAGGGCTTATCCAAGAAAGGTCTTGCAAGTGAAAGCGAGTGAGACGCGCTGCTCAAGCGTAAAGTGAAGTTTCGGATCTAGTTTTCAGGGAGCAATGCATCCATTGTTTCTAATGATCATGGAGAGATACCCAAGTGGCTATAAGGGGACCCTCTGCTAAGGGGT
>NZ_JAOQIO010000125.1:0-221084 GCF_025567575.1 Paenibacillus baimaensis
ACGATGGAAGAAGCACTGTTTTTATGAACCGACCGCGGAAGAATGTGAAAATGTATATAATACATTTTAATTTAATAAACGAAAAGAACTCAGGATCTCTTAACCTGACTTGTCACAGCCATGTGTCGGTTGACAAGAACTTTATCTCATGAAGTGCCGCGTAAATCGCGGCTTCTTTGGGTTTAGTGGAATAAAGTTGTTGTCGGGTTAGAGATTGAACTAGCGGAGAACGATGCTTCAAAAACAACCAGAACGCGGCAGCCGTGTTGTGTTTATGGGCAGCTTAGTTGAATCAGGGAGAACTATAATAAGAAAACTCGCCAACATTGCGGCGAGTTTTGCTTTTTTGTATATGCCAATAACAAATTCAAAACACGGTACACATTGTTACCACTTTATTCGCAGTTATGGTCATTCCATTGTGCTTTTCATTGCCTTGTACATATTTTCTACGTGTTTGTCAACATCATCCCGTGACATGCGTAAGCGATCCACGGAAGTACCATATCCAATTTCCTTTTTACCCTCTTCTAGTCCTTTGAAAATTCCATCTGCGAAGGCGTCTAGTGGTTCTCCATGCACATGTAACCCCGCTCCACCTAAATCTGTATTCACTGCTGGAGGAGCAACTTCAATGACTTCTACAGACGTTTCAGAAAGTTGGTGTCTTAGACTCACTGTAAATGAATGAAGCGCCGCTTTTGTTGCTGAATAAATCGGAGCGATCACAAACGGTGTAAAAGCTAGCCCGGATGTCACGTTAATGATAGCTGCCTCTTCTTTTGCTGCAAAATATGGAGCGAACAGCATAGAGAGATGGAAAGGTGCTTCAATGTTGGTTGTGATTTCTTTACTGAAATAACTCCAATTGTTTTTCGCGTCCGCTTGTAACACATTAAAGCGTTGTTGGATCCCTGCATTGTTAACTAATACATTCACTTCTGGATAGTTCGCTGTTACCCAATCAAACAAGGCAACACGCTCGGATTCAATATCCAAATCACTTACACGAGTAATAAGACTTGGGAATTTTTCTTTCGCATTTTGAAGAATATGTTCACGTCGTCCACTAACAATGACTGTATTTTCAGCTTTGATAAAACGTTCTGCAAAAGCTAATCCTATCCCAGCACTTCCGCCGGTAATAAGTATTGTATTTCCTGAAAGCTTCATGATCGTTCCTCTTCTCCATTATTTTTCGTCTTATTTATGTTGAATGCGTTGGGTATAACGTGTAATTTTTACTTGAATTCCCTTTAGGGATTCTGTCATCGATGATATTTCAGCTAGCACAGCTTGCTTGTGATGATTCATCATTTCAAGCCGCAGTTCAATAGTTTTGTCTCCTTCTACCACCCAATCGATATATTGCTTAATATCACTTATTGGCATGTGCGTGCTTTTTAAACAAATAACGGTTTCGAGGAGCGAAATTTGATCTTCTGAAAATAACCGTCTACCAGCTGCATCACGCTCGATTAATGGTAGTAATCCTTTTTTTTCATAATAACGTAACGTTGATTCAGGAATATTGAATTTGGTGGCAGCTTCGCTAATTGAACAATATTTCATTTGGAGACCTCCAAAATATATCTTACTACGTCGACAGGAATATCATACGACTTAAACCTTGGTTTAAGTCAACAAAAAATATTAACGGGTACTATGAGGGGCTTGCTTCGCGGCATCTCCTCTTTTGTTTAATAAACTAACAGCTAGAATAGAGGAATAATATGGTGATCAACATTTTGAAATTTTCAAGTATTGTACTATGATAAACTTAACTTAATTCCATTATTTGATCTGAGCGATGGTAGGGGAAGCCCCTTACTCTTACACAATTTAGAGAATAGTATACCTAAGGAGTGATAGAAATGGCGCGTGTTTTATTTATTAATGGTGGATCAGAAGGACATATCAATCCAACTATTGGAGTTGTGCAAGAGCTTATTTCGCGTGGAGAAGAGGTTGTATACTTTTGTATAGAAGCTTTTCGGGAGCGTATTGAGAAGACGGGAGCTTCCGTACGAACATTTGACGATCAAAAATTTATAAAAGCCTTCATCTCAGGTGGAAGAAACTATTTACTCGAAAGAATCAACGGTCTTTTACTTACGACAGATATAGTCATACCAAGCGTTCTTGAACAGATCAAAGGAGAGCGTTTTGATTACATCATCCATGATTCCATGTTTGGTTGTGGTCGTTTACTTGCTCAAATTCTTAAGCTTCCCGCAATCAATTCCTGTACTTCTTTTGCGCAGACAGAAGCTTCATTCGATAAAATGATGGAACAACTTTCCACAAAAGTCCCTACAGAAATAGTTGATAAATTTCAGAGCCTGATGGGAATGGTGAAGGAACAATATGATGTGGAGATCCATTCTCCTTACGAAGTTTTTTGTAATCCTGCACCACTTACAATCGTTTATACAACTAGGGAGTTTCAACCATTTGGAGAAGCATTCGACCAAACTTACAAATTTGTAGGTCCATCCATCTCCTCACGATTAACTCAAGAAAACTTCGACCTTACTGCAATCAAGGAGAAGAGCCCAATTTACATTTCACTGGGCACTGTCTTCAACCAAGCAATTGATTTCTATAAGCTTTGTTTGGAGGCATTGGGGAACACGGATCATACTATTGTCATGTCTATTGGGAATAAAGCTCAAATTTCTGATTTAGGGGAAATTCCTAAAAACTTCATCGTAAAAAATTATGTTCCACAAACTGATGTATTGAAATACACCAAATTATTTATTACGCATGGTGGAATGAACAGTACCAATGAAGGTCTCTATTACGGGGTTCCGCTAATTGTAATCCCACAAAGCGCGGATCAGCCGATAATTGCCGGGCAAGTTGTTAATATCGGAGCAGGCATTAAATTACAAATGCAAAGCTTGACAGCAAATCAACTACGTGAAGCCGTAGATCATGTGTTAAACCTCTCATCTTTCAATAAAGCTTCTGCACAAATTAGGGAATCCTTTCAAAGATCAGGTGGATATCACCAAGCTGTTGATGAGATTTTCGAATTTAAAAGTCGATATCATATCTAAATTTTATTAGCTACTCTTATTGTTAACTTTTTCTCAGCGGTTACTACAACTTCTTTTGTACATGCAGGGGGATAAATATGAAAATTGTTGTTGCAACGGATTCAGACTATGGGTACATACGAGACCGTGACCATCATATTCTAGAGAGCTTAATATTGCCAAAAATAAAAGAAAATCAAATATACATGCTGCGCAACCAGATTGAAAGTAATATCGGATGGATGAGGTATGGATATTTCTGGGATAACACACCTTTCATGAATATGATTTGGATCGACGAACAATATCGAGGCAAGGGTGTAGGCAAGCAAGTCGTTCACTTTTGGGAAGATGAAATGAAACAAAAGGGTTTCAAATTGGTCATGACGTCAACTCTGGCTAATGAAGAGGCACAGCACTTTTATAGAAAGTTAGGATACCGGGATGCAGGATGTTTATTACTGGAAAATGAGCCATTGGAAATCATGCTAACTAAAATAATAATTTAAATAAAAATTTAATTACGGACACAAGAGGTGATTTCAATGCTCAACCGAAACGGCATTAACGGCAAAATCGTTAGCACGGACATGAATAGCACTCGTGCCAAAACGCTGGGCGTTTATCTGAAATCACGCCGGGCCCAGCTGCAGCCGGAACAGGCAGGGCTGACAAGGTCGCATGGCCAGCGCCGAACACCGGGCTTGCGGCGGGAGGAGGTCGCGATTTTGGCAGGAGTTAGTGCGACCTACTATACGTGGCTGGAGCAGGGACGGGAAGTTGCAGTGTCCCGGGATGTAATCGAAAGCATTGGCAGGGCGCTACAGCTGAACCCGGACGAGCATGTGCATTTGCTCGGGCTCTGGAACGCCAACGAGCCAGAAGCGGTGACGTCGATTACAACGGAAGTAAAGCCGCAATGGCAAGAGATCGTTAATCAGATGGCTTTTCCTTGTTTTATCAGCAATGATCGGGCCGAACTGCTGGCATGGAACCGCGCAGTCGATGAACGGATCGCGGATTTTTCGTCGCGACCTCCGGAGCAGCGGAATATGATGTCAATGCTGTTCACTGATCCGGAGATGCGCAGTCGCCTGGTCAACTGGGAAGAGATGGCGGCGCATTCGGTGGCCATTTTCCGTACCTCATACGATAAATACTCGCATGACCCGTGGTTCGCGCAGTTTGTTGCCGAGCTCTCTAGCAAAAGCGCTGAATTTGCAGCCCTGTGGAAGCTGCATCGCGTGGAAATTAAAAAGGTAACACGGGTTTTCTACAGCATGCCCGGCGATAATCAAGTCCTTGCCTATGACATCAATTCGTTGGCATTTACTGTGGATCATTCCGATCTTCATTTGTGCATTTATTCTCCGGCGGCGGACTAGCGTCATACAGGAACTGTGAACTGTCGCCCTGACTGTGTTGTCCATCCTCTTTGCTCCGGGAGTTAATAATTTGCGATCCTGGTAGTCCTGTTACTAGTAAAAGCGTACTGTGGCTGCTCTCGGAAATGTGGTTTAGAATAAGATCATGTTTTAGCGAAGCATATTCGAACTTGCGGAAAAGAGGCTTACTAAGATGGAGAATGAGATGATACAGCGAAAATTGGGCAGTCTCGGGCTTGAAGTGTCAGCCCTTGGTCTTGGCACGATGATGATGCCGGACAACGAAGAGTCGGTACACACCATTCACGGTGCGCTTGATCTTGGTGTCACGCTGTTCGATACGGCGGATATTTACGGTGATGGATTTATGGAAGGAAAGTTCGGCGGTAACGAGCGGATAGTCGGCCGCGCCTTGAAAGGACGTCGGGACAAAGCTGTGATTGCGACCAAATTCGGTATCGTTTCACCGGATCTGAAAGCACACGGACACCCGGCTTATGTCAAAAAATCAGTCGACGCCAGCCTTCTTCAGCTTGGCATCGATTATATCGACCTGTATTATCAGCATCGCATCGATCCGAATACGCCGATCGAGGAGACGGTAGGCGCCATGGCGGAGCTCGTCCAGGAAGGCAAAGTTCGCTATATCGGCCTGTCGGAAGCTACAGCCGATCAGATTCGTCGTGCTCATGCGGTTCATCCGCTCACCGCGGTGGAAACCGAATATTCACTGTGGAGCCGCGAAGTCGAAAACGAGGTGCTGCCGGTGCTGCATGAGCTCGGCATCGGCTTTGTGCCGTACAGTCCGCTCGGACGCGGTTTCCTGACCGGACAAATTCGGACCTTCGACGATCTGCCCGAAAATGACTATCGCCGCTATTTCCCGCGCTTCCAGGGCGACAACTTCACCAAAAATCTGGAGGTCGTAGCCCTGATTGAGCAGTTTGCCGCCCGCAAAGGCTGCACATCGTCACAACTGGCACTCGCTTGGCTGCTCGCGCAGGGCGAGCAGATTGTTCCGATTCCCGGTACGAAGCGGCTGGACCGAGTGCAGGAAAATCTCCGCTCGCTGTATGTGACGATCTCTGCAGAGGAGTTGGCGGAGATCGAACGCATTTCTCCGAAAGGCATCGCAGCGGGAGAGCGCTACCCGACTTTTTTACAAGCTTGATCCCGGTCAGATGAAAGATTAATTGAACTCTTCTAACAATACGGGTGATTATTTAGGATTAGTCGTAAAGAGTTCGAAATGAGTTTATATTTATGCATATAAACCAATAATTATACAAACAGACGGACGATAGCGTTTATCGTCCGTCTGTTTGTATAATGATCGCTAAGGAAGTCTGCTATTCTAACAGATCCTCGATATTCAGTATGATCCCGTTATATTTAGCATATCCATAGCTTTTGGGCTTACCATCTACATCTGTTTCAAACAACAGCCTAGCAGGCGTAGCTCCTCCAGGTACTGAGAATGTTGCTCTAAGATTCATTTCGCCCTGCTTTGTACCGGTCAATTTAATGTTAGCTTCATACCGACTTTCACCGGCATAATTATAATGGACCTTCTCATATCCATTGTAGAAATTCACACCGTCATCACTAAAGTTGACATACTGCGTTTCCGTTTTTCCTGAGTAATTAGGGGAAACATTGTTAAGATAAGATATATAGCCAGAACGTTTTCCCGCAATTTTGCCATCTATATTTGAATAAACGGAATTTAATACGGTTAAGTCTTTAATACCATACGGGATATTATCAGTAGTTGGTTTAATGGGTACAGGTTTTTCTGGTTTATAATCAAGCAGATTCACTTTTCGAAGCCGCTTTTGTGAACCATTGCTGCCTCTAACCATCTCCACCCACATTGCACGTTTTCCATCCGGATGCCAAGACATGGGGGAGCAAAAAATCCAATTCTCATCAGTAGTGAGCTGTACTCCTTGATATCCTGCCTGGTTCATAGAACGATTAATATCTATCAATACCGGACCAATGTTGCCTGCTCTGAACTTGCGTACTCCATCAACTGAATACATATACAGAATCCCATTAAGACCACCTAAGCTCATGGGGCCGTAGGGTCTGGGCATGAGTCCAAATATTGCCGGATCTGTATTTTTTGAAAATCTGGTGCTCATTACGATTCCCAAACGTTCATCAGGTGAGAAAATGGTTGTTTCATCATATCCAGGTGTATGTGTGATTTGGGTAATATTTCCATAAGTCAAATCTTGTACAACTGAATCCGTTGTAGAGTTTTCCTTAGCCCCAACAAGAGATATTGCGTTTCCTCCCTTTACAAACTGTTTCACTTCTCCTCCCCGTACAGGATTCGGAATAATAAAACCTTGGTGATTCGGGTCATTTTTAAAGCCTTGTACTGTGCTAATAATCTGCACGTGTTCGAGAACATAGTTATCCGTTTTACGCTCCAGGACACCTATAAGTGCAGCAGCACTAAAACCCGAACGGAGCATCGTCCAACTCATATGCTTATTGTCAGGTGCAATGATTATTTCTGACCAATGATGGGTTGTGTTTGCATCTTGTTCGAGGATCGATGGAAATACGATTGGAACTAATTTTGTGCTTTTGCAGTTATCAAGATTGGGCATGCATTCAAGCACATAATCTCCCAGCAATACTCGTTTGTTATCCTGAAATGGCATATACCGGATTCCGTTAGCCTTTGGTTTTGTCGGTATTACTCCAGAGAATATCACCTTAAAATTCGTTCCATCATCGCCCAGAACAGCTAAGTTATAAAAGTCGGTAGTATCGATATCGTTCTCTGTTTTATACGAAATAAGCACCTTACCAGAGTATGTGTAAGTACCATCCAGTAATTTCGCATTATTTGGTAATGGAACACTGCTTACATTTATTTTTCCAATTCCATTACTATTATGTTTTTGGCTCGTACTGTCTGAAGCTTCGTTTGAAGCTAATGTTGGTGTTACCACTGATAATAAAAGACTTAGCATAAGCAGGACTGAAATTATTCTTTTCTTCAGCATAATCGCCTCCTAATTTAATCACTCTGATTTTTTAATATTTTCTATCCTTCTTAGCTCTCGTTTCTATTCACCTCCTGCTTTGTATCCGCTTACAAAATATATAATTTGGAAAAAAATTACACAATGGGTCTTTTTTAAGTTTCATCAGGGTCATTTTTAAGGTGATGCCCTCGGTGTGTTTTCTGAATAGTAAAATAGAGTTTTTTTTCTAAACATCTTAAAAATGACCTATTTGAAACATAAATCAGCCCCCTATAAGTAATTTTGCATAAGAGCTATAATTCAAAATTGAAAACAGCAATCTCCAAATGGTTAGTGATAAGATTGTAGCTCATAACGGGGAATATAACACGTCCGTATACCTTAACCAAACAGTTTGCAGTTGTTGGTATTGGCCCATCAACACAAACGTACTGTTAAACAATTCCTTTGAAGATGAGGTAACAGGAGCAAGTCTATCCTGGGTAGTAAACGAGCCACCAGGTACTGCCGTATCCATAGCTAAGGTACCCAGTGTAGTTAACAGCGTGTATCTCTATGACAATTCAACCGTCAACTCTGCCGAGATTTCAAAAACATTTGCAAGTCACTCATCCACACTGAATGCTGAATGGCGCTTTAAAGGGGAAACGGACTTGACGAATATCAGGTTCCAGCTGAGGAATGGAACTACCGTGGCGACAGATGTGTACGTCAATGCTCCCGGTAGTTTGGAGGCAAATGGAGCTGTTATGCAGAAAGTAAACCTTGGTACCTGGTATACTGTAAAGCTGGTAGCAAATCCAGCAGCGAGTAAGTATGATTTATATGTTAACGATACTGTGAAGGCATCAGGGATACCATTTTCGTCACCAGTAACTAGCTTGGATACGATCAGATTCAGTACCGGAGTAGCTAATAAGAACTCACTCTATATCGATGATGTGGCGATTTATGGCATTACTCCGCCGACTTGGGCTAGCAATAAATCTTTAACCTATACGAGTCGTAACACAAACTCCATCAGCCTGTCATGGAGTGGAGTAGACGACACTACGGTAACTTACTATGTCTATAACGGAACATCATTATCCCATACAGTAGCAGGCGCTACTTACGCAACCATCAGTGGTCTGAGCTTCAATACGAACTATGACTTTACCGTTCAGGCAGCAGATGCTTTTGGAAACGTGAGCACAGATGGTCCGACGCTTGCTGTAGCCACGACATCTTCCAGCAGCAGGAGTTCCGGAAGCTCTTCTAGTGGTGGTGGTGTATCGGCAGATGGATCCGGTACTAGCACAAGTGTCATTGTTGGCGCTGATGGTTCGATCACTCGGTCTCAACCCAGTTAAATCCGATTCCTCGTTCACAGATGTGAAGTCTGATGCTTGGTACGCGGCTGCGGTTTCGACTGCCTCGGCCGCCGGTATTATCAACGGTTACGAGAACAACATGTTCCGTCCCGATGTTCAAATTACTCGTGAAGAGCTAGCCTCTATGGTCGTCCGTGCAATGAATTTCGCTGGTGCGAGCATCAAGGTTGCACCAGAGGAACAATCCAGACTGCTTAGTCAATTCAAGGATTCGAGCAAGATTTTCTGGGCACAAAAGGAAATCGCTGCTGCTATCAATACTAAGCTGATCAACGGTCTAGACGATGATATGCTCAGCTCCGACGGTAAAGCAACTCGCGCTCAAACTGCTACAATCTTGAAGCGGTTCTTGAATGCAATCAAGTTCATAAACGAATAATTATCAAGTATTCGTTAAAAATATGTTTAAGTCACAGCTCAATCAATGACTCTGTGTCGAATTTTTTGAAATCACCT
Organism: Paenibacillus baimaensis; assembly: GCF_025567575.1. Taxonomy (NCBI): domain Bacteria; kingdom Bacillati; phylum Bacillota; class Bacilli; order Caryophanales; family Paenibacillaceae; genus Paenibacillus; species Paenibacillus baimaensis. The sequence goes on from NZ_JAOQIO010000125.1 coordinate 9,267, forward strand.
AAAATACCTTAGTAAAATCTTAAAAATGACCCTTTGATTTATTAATATTCTTAAAGTATAGTGATTGAAAATGGATGCAAGCATTACCAGGTGAGAAAGCCAATAATATAGCGTAAGGCACAACGACACTTATGGAGTGTCGTTTTGTCGTATGTTAGAAACATGCTCAGAATCGTGCTCTTGGGTAGCGTCCATGCATCACGCCATGTACAATGATAAGAGAAGACGTTAAACCGAGGAAGGGCTGGAATATGGAGCACAATAGTTGGATACGAAAGGCAGTTTTAATGATAAAAAACATGAAGTTCCAAAACAAATTAATGGCAGGATATCTTCTGGTCTGTGTCATTCCACTGTTGAGTGTAAGCGTGATCATTTTCCATCAATCGACTGCGGGGCTGGAGGATTCTTCCCAGGATTTCGCTGCTCTGTATACGTCCCAGATAAGGACTTCATTGAATGAATTCATGAAAGAATATGACAAGGTCACGAAGTCGGTACTGGTCGACAACGAATTCATCTATGGGCTCGGAGAAGAGAAGGAGCGGTCCATGGATGAATTGGTACTCCAGAAGGTTGCCATCCAGAGGCTGCTGATGCGGGTTGCTTTGCTCAAACCGGAGATGGGTACAGTGATGTTAATCAGCCGTGACAACAGCGTATACCAGTATACCACTGCTACAAGCATGGTGAATGAGAACGCACTATTGTCCCAGGAGTGGTACAAGCAGCTTCGCAGCTCAGACGATACGTTTTTTATTTCCGGGTTACACGACCGATCCTATTACGAGGCTAAAGAGGAAGGAGCCGTAGTGACGGTGGGAAGGGTACTGTTCAGCTCTGGCGGGGCTTATGCGGGGATACTTCTGATCGACCTGGACCCATTCACGCTGCTGCAGCTTGATCATGCCTTCGTCTTGGCTCGGGACAAATACGGCATGCGTGTCATCCTAAGCAATCGTCAAGGGGAAATCGTCTACCATTCCGACGCTGCCAGCGGTCGGCTGTCCTGGAAGCAGGTGTTGGAGTCCGGTGCGGATTACTTGAAGGATGACGCCAGTAATGACCGGATTATTTTGTCAGGAAGCACCCAATTAGGTAATCTATTTATTAGAACTGAGATTCCCCGCGAACTGCTGCTCCAGAAGATCAATCAGATCAAAGGAGTAACCGTGATCGTGATCCTGACGAGCATTCTGGTCATAACTCTTATCTCACTTGGTTTAAGCTACACGATAACCAAGCCAATCAAGGCGCTCCGCAGGAGCATGAAGCAGGCAGAAGCAGGTCAATACATGCCCATTGAGAAAGACCAGACCCATGACGAGATAGGAAGTCTGGTACACAGTTACAATAAGATGATTGTAACGATCCGAGCCTTGATTGAAGATGTGTACATCGCAGAGATCAAGCATCGTAAGGCCAAATTCATCGCGCTCCAGAATCAGATCAACCCCCACATGCTGTACAATACATTGGAATCCATCCGCATGAAGGCGCTGATGAAAGATGACGAGGAGACCGCCAATATGATTAAGATTTTGGCGCGGATGTTTAGGCTAGTCTTAGGCAAGGAAGGCAGGCAGCATTCGGTGAAGCATGAATTGGAATATACGACCAATTATGTGCAGCTTCAGAATATCCGTTTCGATAATAAATTCCGCTTGGATATTAGGATTGCCGAGGAGATGCTGCAGTGCAGTATCATCCCACTGGTATTCCAGCCTATTGTGGAGAACAGCATCAACCATGGATTCCAAGACTACGGCCGGACCATGAATATCGAGATTGAAGGCGTTTGGACGGAAGATGAGGAAATCCTGATCCGGATTACGGACGACGGGGTCGGCATGACTTTGGACAAACAGGAGGAGCTTCATGCTCTCTTGGGAGGGGCGGATTCGGACAAATATAAGCTGGAAAAGATGGATGAACCGGAGGGTAAAGGGTTAGGTCTAAAAAATATTGCAGAACGTATCAAGCTCCATTATGGAGAGCGGTATTATTTATCGATTCATCCTGGAGTCGAGAACGGAACGACTGTTGAGATTTTAATTCCCAAGATCTGAAACAATGTGTTAGTTGGAAATGGAAAGGGTGGGTGCTTGGGATGAAGTTGATCCTGGTAGACGACGAGAAAATTATTGTCGACGGTCTAAAAAAAATGATTGGCCGCTATATTCCGGAGTGCGAGGTTGTCGGCGTAGCATATAATGGCTTGGAAGGGTTTAAATTAATTCAAAAACGGCAGCCTGACATTGTCATCACTGATATACGGATGCCGCAGGCGGACGGTCTGGACATGATCAAAATGCTGAAAGACGCGGACAGCCAGGCTAAATTCATTCTCTTGAGTGGATATGCAGACTTCGAATACGCTCGAAGAGGCATGCAACTGGGGGTGCAATTCTACATCAACAAGCCTGTGGAGGAATTGGAACTGCGCGATTGTGTTTGTCAGGTCATGGAGGTGATCCGTGCGAACAGGGCCAAACTTCAGGAAGTGGACGATTTGAAGCATGAGGTCCACAGCCGTATTCAGGAGAGTGCCTTGAAGGACATCCTTGAAATTGGCAGCGAAAGTACGGACCTTGTGGGAGAGCTGCTTAAAATCGCGCAAATTCCAGCAGAGGGTGCCCGTTTCGTATGCGCCCTGCTTGAATTTGACGGTAGCGTCGATGGCTTGAAGGAATTTGGTCTTCAACCGCTATATCGCCATATAGACCGATTCCTGGGACAGTACCGGGGGGTGTACCGCTTTCGTTATTGGGGAGCCCAAGTTGCTGTGGTGATTACACACGGTGGAGTAATCGATTATGGGGAACTGATCCGTGCGATCCATCGTCTGAAGGAAGCGGTGTTTCGGGAGTTGAAGATGTCCATGGCCGTCGGAATCGGTACAGTGCAGGAACGTGCAGCGGGAATCAGCCAATCCTTTGAGGAAGCCCGTTATGCATTAAACTACAAGGTCATTAAGGGAATGGACGCCGTGATCCCGTTTCTCGAGATCATAAGCCTGACAGGGCAGCACCACACGGTTCCTGATGAAATGATTGCCAAGCTGGAATCCGGCCTCGACAACATGGACGAAGAGGGATGTGTGGGCATCATCCGTGAGATCTTCCAGGGGATGGAGGCTGATCGCGGCATAAGTCCGGCAAATCTCCAGCTTCAGTGCCTAAACATCCTTTTATCAAGCGCAAGGAAAATGTCCTTCCAGCAGCTGCAGCAGAACGACTTCCTGGGGCGCAATATTCTGTCTCTGGAGGGCATCTCGAGGTTTCGGACATTGGAGCGTCTTGAGGAATGGATGATTCAAGTCATCCGGGGAATTATTACGTTCAAGCTGGAGCACAATATTCCCAAGAAGAAGGATATCATCGCCGAGATCAAGGAATACGTATCAAATCATTACAACGAACCGATCAGCCTTGCAGACCTATCCGCTCGTTTTTTCATAAGCCCCTATTATTTAAGTCAGTTGTTCAAGCAAAAAACGGGGGATACCTATATGAATTTTTTGACGCAGATTCGAATTAGCAAAGCGAAGGAGCTGCTGGAGAAAACGGATCTGAAGGTTTATGAAATCTGCCGGCTGGTTGGATATTCGGATACACAGCATTTTGCTCGGCTATTTGAGAAATTGACAGGCTATAGGCCAAGTGAATACCGCAAGAATCCCCCAAGTGCCTAATCGCAAGAAGTCCTTTCGCTGTTCCTACGGTGAAAGGACTTTTTCGTATCTATAAAATGACCTTGTCGAAACTTAAAAACGTCCCATTGAAGGGCATTCATCTTAGAGAGTATACTGTGTAAGCGAATACAACTAGACGCGAGGGGGGAATACATTGCTTAAAGGCAAAATTCAAATGAATGTTTTTTGGCCACTCTATGTGATGGCCATTCCGGGTATCATTTTTCTCATCATTTTCAAGTACATTCCGTTATTAGGCTCTGTGATCGCCTTTAAGGATTATTCGGTGTTCAAAGGGTTTATCGATAGTCCTTGGGTAGGTTTTAAGCATTTTGAGAAGCTTCTCCATTATCCGGATTTCGTCCGTGTGTTTGGAAATACGTTGATGCTCGGCTTTCTGAAAATCGTGCTGGTGTTTCCGATTCCGATCCTGCTGGCGCTGATGATTAATGAAATTCGGAAATCCGCGCTAAAGAAAGGTATTCAGACTGCGCTATATATCCCCCATTTTTTATCGTGGGTCATCGTGTCAGGCATTGTGTTTGACATCTTCTCCTTAAGTGGATTGTTCAACATAGTCTTGGGATGGTTCGGGCACGATCCAATTTTGGCTATGCAAGATAGCGCTTACTTCCGAACTGTTTACGTGCTGACTGCCATTTGGCGGGATGCTGGATGGGGGACCGTTGTGTATATGGCAGCGATCAGCGCCATCGACCCGCAATTATATGAATCGGCCATGATGGATGGTGCATCCCGATTCAAACAGATTCGACATATTACGTTTCCGCTGCTTTTGCCTACGGTACTGGTTCTGTTTTTGCTGGAAATCGGAAACTTCCTGGACTTGGGCTTTGATCAAGTGTTCAATCTCTTGACACCAATGACATACAGCGTAGGGGATATCCTCGATACGTATGTGTTCCGCACAGGTATCCAGCAAGCGCAATACAGCTTCGCAACGGCAGTTGGTTTGTTCCAGTCTGTTATCGGATTTATTCTGGTTTACATGTTCAATCGGTTGTCGAAAAAAGTTTCAGATGGGGGGTTGTGGTAGATATGTTTGAATCTAAGGGAGAAAAAGCTTTTGTAGCAGGCATCACGACCCTTCTTCTGCTATTATCGTTCATTGCGATCGTTCCGCTGCTGTCCGTCATCTCGATTTCTTTTAGCTCGAAAAGTGCTGTTGTGCAAAATCTGGTGTCTATCTGGCCGAAGGAGTTCACCTTGGATTCTTGGGGCTATATTATTGACCGTCCTGATTTGTGGAAGTCATTCTTCCTCACACTAGGTTCAACTGTGATTGGCACGGCTTTGGCTCTATTCATTACAGCCTTGCTCGCTTATCCGCTTTCGAAGCCGGAGTTCCGCTGGGGTTCCGTGATCATGGTGGGTGTGGTCATCGCCATGATTTTCAAGGCTCCGATCATTCCTTATTTCCTTACTGTACGTGGTATAGGCCTGTATAATAATCCGTTGGTCTTGATCGTGCCGCATATCCTGAATCCATTTAATCTGATCATCATGAGGAGCTTCTTCAAGGAGTTCTCTAAGGAACTGGAGGAAGCGGCTATGATCGAAGGCTGCGGTTACTTTCGACTACTATTCCAATTCGTTCTTCCGCTGTCCAAGGCCGTACTTGCTACACTAGCACTGTTCTACGCGGTGGTCATTTGGAACCAGTTTCAGACGCCGTTATTATTTCTCCAAAATACGGACTGGTTCCCGTTACAGATGAAGATCCGCCAGTTCATCACCGATGATAACATGATCATTCCAGGAGCCGCTTCAACGGCTGACTTTAATTTTAACGAAAGAACGTTAAGATCGGCGACGGTTATCTTTGCCATCATTCCGATCATTGTAGTTTATCCTTTCTTGCAAAAGTATTTCGTTAAAGGAGCCATGATCGGCTCTGTAAAAGGATAATTTCATTTGGTTTTAAGGCATAATGAGCCTAGAACATATAATGTCGATTTCAAGGGGGAAACATGACATGGCTATTAGAAAATTTGGGGTACTGGCACTAACAGGCGCCCTTGCCGCTACAGTTATTGCCGGCTGCAGCAGCAATACGGATAAATCCGCTGCTTCTTCACCTGATCCAGGACAAAGCGCTGCGCCAAAGGCAGAGGAAATTGTTGATCTTGAAGTATGGGCAGGTAATAATGGCTTTAAACCAATTACAAAAGGCAGCAAACTTTATGAATTTTATAAAGCAAAGCTGGGAGTCGGCATTATCCAACCCTATGTGGAATGGAATGGTGGAACAAACTACCTTAACCAACTGAACCTGAAGATCGCCGCTAACGAAATGCCAGACGTGTTCTTGCCCTTTCAGGGTATCGAAGACAGTTTAGCTAAAAATGGCGCAATCGCTGATCTAACCGACCTTCTGCCGAAATATGCACCTAACGTATGGAATGAAATTCCGAAGGATGTGTGGGATGTAGTTAGGGCGAACGACCCCACTGGACAGGGGAAAATTTATTATATCCCCAATGTGTTGAATTATGGAAGAACAGCTAGTTTAATTCGCAAAGATTGGCTGGACAAGCTGAGTTTGCCAATGCCAAAAACCCAGGACGATTACGTGAAGACGCTGGAGGCTTTCCGGGATAAAGACCCAAATGGAGACGGCCAAAAGAATGAAATTCCAACAGGTGGTCGGGAGAATATCACCTGGATGGATCAGTTGTTCGCTATGTACGGTGTGGCGACGGTTGAAGGCAGGCCGGATTGGGATATTTACGATGGTAAACTGACTTATTCCGCTGTTTCGCCGAATATGAAGGCTGCTTTAGAGTTCATTGCCAAGCTGTATAAGGACGGATTGATCGACAAGGAATCGCTTCTAAACAACAAGGCCAAATGGGAAGGCAAAATTGATAGCAACCTCGTCGGTAATTACTTCCATTGGGTAGAAAGTGTTCACGAGCGTCTGGAGCCTATTTATAAAAACAAAGGTGTCAAAGCAGATTTCTCCGTGCTCCCAATCCCTGAGGTCTCCGGTTATAAGGGTTTCTATACTTGGAAGAGGGTACAGGACGCAGCTTGGGTCGTTAAGAACAATAAGGATCAGAACAGGTTGATGGCTTCCTTGAAGCTATTGAATAACATGTATGACAAGAATAATCGGAAAGACCTTTATTTGGGCGTAGAAGGCATGCATTATGCGGTGAAAGACGGTATAGCTGCCAGACTTCCGGAAGATAAGAGTACTCAGGAGAACTTATTCCTTCAGCCGTATCAAAATATTGCTAGTGCCGATTTCACATCGGAAATCATCAAGAGCACTAGCTCTGCGGATAGAACTTGGGCGACTGATCAAGAGATTCGAAATATCAAGGATGCACAGAAATACGTGAAAATCATTGCCGGTGACGGGATGCCACCAAGCGTCTACGCAGACTTTGCTGATATCAACAATCGCATTCTTTATGTAGAATATGCCAGTAAAATCATCCTTGGCCAGTACCCGATCAGCAAATTCGATGAATTCGTAGAGAAGTGGAACAAATCAGGCGGTGAAGAAGTCACAAAGCGTGCCAGAGATTGGTATGCGAAGGTGAAGAAGTAATCACCCGGAAATGAATGCATGTTAGGCTCGGAGCAGCTGGTACACCAAGTTGCTCCGATTATTTTCCATTCCCAGTTACCGCTACAAACGTTTTTTACGCAATTGGCGAACATAATGCACTGTGCTTCGCTCCTTTCGGTATCGAAGACTTACTTGCTCCGGCTTTGGATGACGGTGGAGGAGCCGAGAGTATTTTACTAATGGCAGCTCTCAACATTGATAGGTCGGGTTTTACGTTGAATGGGACAGGTCCTTACCTCGCACTTAGTTATGAGCTTCTTGGTAATATGTTGGGAATTATTCAGAAATACCGCGGAACAGGTAAAATGAGGGGATTCGTTCAGCATCATGATCTTGGTTGTGTGTTAGCCTTCTCAAAATACGATTTGAAAATAAGTTATAAACAGCCGCAAGAAGGAAAACCGATATCTGGTGGACTGGTTATAGAAGTCTCGGATGATGAATTTATTATGGTCGGCATCGGGTTTAAGGTTGAGTTTCTGCCTAAAGGCGGAGAACCATGCAAGGTAGGATACATTCGGATTGAGGAAGGGACTTTCATTCAAGATGAATGGATACGAGGCCGTATTCTGAACGGAGATGAAGGAGCATACCGCATAGAAATTGGAAGCGTTGCTGCCGCATTGTGTGTGGAAATGTATAAATACGAATCATTTGTGAGTATCTCATGATTTGGCTAATTCGATAAGTGAAAGTGAAACGAGCCTGAGAATGGTAAGCGAAGGTGAAAAAAATAGTCCGCTGAAAATCATAGCGGAAAGTAAGGGGATCCGCTTAGCTCTACAAGCAGCACGACCTTCATTTGTATGCAAAGGAGAACTAATAAATGCAATATACCAATCCAATCGTAAAAGGATTTTATCCGGATCCGAGTATTTGCAGGGTCAATGAAGATTATTATATAGTAACCAGTTCGTTTGGCTATTATCCGGGGGTTCCGATATTTCATAGTAAAGACTTGGTGAATTGGAAAAAGATCGGCTATTGCTTAAGTAGGGAAAGTCAGTTGCCGTTATTTCAAAGTCATGAATTTCCTAAAAGACTTGTGGGTAAGACGGGAATTTATGCTCCTACACTTCGGTATCACAATGGACGTTTTTATATGGTAACCACCAATCAGGCGCATTATCGCAATTTTGTTGTATGGGCTGAGAAACCGGAAGGACCTTGGTCCGAGCCTCTTGTTTTAGAATGGGGGGGGATTGATCCGTCTCTTTTATTTGATGATGACGGTAAAGTTTATATTTCGGGCACCAGTGCAGGACATGGTGAGCCGGAGGGTATCTATCAAGCAGAAATTGACCTGGAAACTGGAAAATTGGTCTCGGCACGTAAGCTTATTTGGGAGGGGACTGGTGGTCCATATCCCGAAGGACCTCATCTATACCGGATCGGTAATCTTTACTACTTAGTGATTGCAGAGGGTGGAACAGAATATGGCCATATGGTAACAGTTGCTAGAAGTAATCATCCCTATGGCCCGTTCGAATGCTGCCCCCACAACCCAGTCCTTAGTCATAGGAATACTAATTTACCTGTACAGGCAACCGGTCATGCCGATCTGGTACAGGCACACGATGGCAGTTGGTGGGCTGTATGTTTGGGAGTTCGGCCCACCGGGTATCCCTATCATCATAATTTAGGAAGGGAAACCTTCTTGGTTCCGGTGATGTGGTCGGAGGACGGCTGGCCTGTTTTCGGCGATCAGGGCCGTATCCATCTGGCAATGGAAGCCCCTTCGTTTTTTCATGGATATGTTGAAATGCCGGTTCGACGCGATCGATACGATTTCGACTCCGGGACATTGGGTAACGAATGGAACAGCATTCGCAACTCGATGGAAGGAATATGTTCTCTGAAAGATAGACCCGGCTGGCTGGCCTTGTACGGAACGGAATTCGGCTTGGATGATTTAGAAGCTAAGGCATTTGTTGGACGAAGACAGCAGGATTTGATTTGTCGGGTTACGACTTTGATGGATTTCTCTCCAATGAAAGAAGGGGAAGAAGCAGGCTTAACAGCATTCATGAATGAGAACAGTCATTATGACATCGCCGTAACCGGAACGAATGGAAAGAGACTGGTTATGTTCCGTCGTCGTATTGGCTCACTGTGGAAGATTGAACGTGAAGATGAAATTGTCTCGGACAGTATCATTCTATCTATCCGTGCGGATGAGACCGATTACCGATTTACTTATACTTTACCAGGCGGCGAAGAAATCGAAATTGGGAAAGGGGGGATCTTCTACCTTTCGACGGAAGTTGCTGGTGGCTATACAGGCGTATACTTTGGCATGTATGCGACTGGGAATGGGAAAGATTTCCAATATCCAGCGTACTTCGATTACTTTGATTATCAAATTGATTAAGTTTAATAAACATACATTTTAGAGGTGATTAAAATGATTTATGTAGGAACAAATTACCACCCCCATGATTGGCCTCGCGAACGATGGCCGGTAGATATCCGCATGATGAAGGAGTCGGGGTTTAATCTCGTTCGTCTTGGGCATCTATGCTGGGACAGCTTCGAGCCTTCGGAGGGCAACTACAACTTCGCATGGTTCGATGAGATCATGGACCTGTTCGCAGACGCAGGGTTCAAAGTGGTTCTCGACATTGCAACCCGCCCGGCACCGACTTGGCTGCACAAGAAATATCCGGTTATCGATATCACCGACAGGCACCGGAATCGTTTGCATGCGGTGCACCGTTATATGGAAGATGTGGGCAACCCCGTATTTCAAGAATACGCATACGGATTCGCCGAGACACTGACCAAGCGGTATGCGGGTCATTCGGCTCTGTATGCTTTGGGTTTGTGCAATGAGGTGGGCAGTGGCATCCCGACTTTCTCGGAAGAAGCGCGTCAGCGATATATGCAGTGGTTGAAGGCGAAGTACGGAAGCATTGAGGAATTGAATGGCGCTTGGGCTGCACAAAGATGGTCCCGGAAGCTAAGCAGCTTCGAGGATGTAGAGTTTCCGGTTTCTGGTGATATGAACGGTGCACCAGAGAGAATGCTGGATATGAGGCGGTTCTTTTCGGACGAGCAGTTAACCTATCTTCAAGGCTTAAGTGACATTGTACGGAAGTATGCTCCGGATGTACGGGAAACGACGAACCACTGGGGAGAAAATCCTGTGCTCGGCTTCGATTACTTGAAAGAATACAAACAAATCTTTGATTTGCCGGGAATCGGATTCTACCCGGGAGTTAATCCAGAGGACCGAAATGCGTTGTTCGGCGCCTGCCTTACAATGAACCACCGAATTAGCGAGAAGGATGAGCCGATTTGGTGTCTGGAATTCCAGACGGGTTCATTCGGTGCTTATGCGCCTCCGAAAGGTGTTCTTCGCATGTATGCCTATTTATCCATGTTATTTCGCTCGGAGGCAATATGCGCTTGGACTTGGAGATCGATGTTGGGCGGAGAAGAGCAGTATCTATTTGGACTGCTTGATCACGATGGTCTACCCGGAAGGAAGTTGGACGAATTCCGTCAATTCGCACAGGAGATGGAGAAGCTGAAATCGATCGGCTTGCCTTATCTGCCGAAGCCGGAAATTGCACTTGCTTATTCCTTCGAATCGTTTAAAGTGTCCGAAAATCAAAGAGGATATTACAAAACTACGTATCTGGAGCAAATGATGCAGACATTTCTAGCACTTGACGAGGATAATGTGGACTGTAATATCGTTAACCTACGCCATATCGAGAAAAATTATAAGCTTTTGCTAGTTCCTGGCCACTGTATCATGGACGAGGCTTCTGCCCAGACGATCAGGGCATTTGTTGATAAAGGAGGAACCGTCATTATGACGGCCTATTCAGCCAAAGTGGATGAACACAATACGGTATTTGGCACATCGATGCCTGGCAGACTTAGCGATGTGTTCGGTATTCGCGCTAATGCGTTCGAGCGCCCAGTCTATCATTATTCCGATACGAATGAAGGCGGACTTCAAAAGCAGAAAATGAATATTCGGCGTGAAACACCGAAAATTAAGATACATGATAGCATTTTGGATTTTCCGATTGATTACTACGAAATTTTGGAGCCTTCTTCGGCGGAAGTTTTGGCTACATTCACGAACCTGGAGAGCGAGCTGCCTGCAGTTAGCGTCAATGCCTATGGAAAAGGGAAAGCCGTTTATGTGGCAGTTCCTGCACAATATGAGCTTATACAAGCGTTGTTGAACCATTTTTATGTACAACTCGATGTTAAGAAGGGACCGGAAACACCGAAAGGCGTAACGGCGCGGCAGGTCGGTGACAGTGTCCTGTATGTAAATACGACATCATCGGAGCAGTGTATAAATCTTCCCGCAACTGGAGAAGGCAAGATATCGGGACGCATGTACGAGACCACTCTGCATTTGGATCCGTATGAGGTGGAAGTCATTGTAAAGGAGGAGAAAGACGATCACGAATAAGGAGAAAGACTGGAGAACGGAGCAATTTCGACTTGGTGTGTGCTACTACCCGGAGCAATGGCCGGACAATCTGTGGGAAGACGATTATCGACGCATGAAGGAGATAGGCTTCTCGGTCGTCCGTGTGGCCGAGTTCGCTTGGTCGATTTTCGAACCGGAGGAGGGTCGCAATGAGTTCGATCTGTTCGATAGGGCGATCGATCTCGCGCATAGATACGGCATGCTCGTTATTTTGAGTACACCCACTGCGACCCCGCCAGCCTGGTTGACCGCCAAGTACCCGGAGGTTTTGAACGCCAAACAAGACGGAACCGTGTACCAGCATGGCCAACGGCGCCATTTCAACTATAATGCGCCAATCTATCGCGAGCTTTGTGCGCGGATCGTCACGCAGATGGCGGAGCATTACAAAGACCATCCGGCAGTGGTTGGCTGGCAGATTGACAATGAACTGAACTGCGAGGTCAACACCTTTTACTCAATAGCTGATCATGCTGAATTCCGAGTCTGGCTGCAGGAGAAGTACGGTAATTTGCACGCCTTGAACCGAGCGTGGGGTGCGGTGTTTTGGAATCAGACCTATAGCGATTGGTCACAGGTTCATTTAACCAGACCAACGCCCAGCAATTCGCCAAACCCGCATCAGGCGCTCGATGAGAAGCGATTTTTCTCGGATAGCGCTATCTCCTTTGCGAAGCTTCAATCGGATATTCTGCGGGAGAAAGCACCGAACCATTGGGTAACGACGAACGGTATGTTCGGCCACTTGGACAGCCACCGAATGATGGATGAGACACTGGATGTGTTTGCTTACGACTCTTATCCCAATTTCAGCACAATATTTCCAGATAAAGGAGAACGACCGCTGCTTGACCGCAAGTGGAGTCTGAATCTTAGTGCGGCCCGTGACGTTTCGGCGAATTTCGTCGTCATGGAGCAGCAAGCCGGCCCAGGAGGTTGGGTGAATCGGATCGAAATGCCTTCACCGAAACCGGGCCAGATGCGGCTTTGGACATATCAATCCATTGCGCACGGCGCGGATATGCTGCTCTATTTTCGCTGGAGGACGGCGACCATGGGAACAGAAATTTACTGGCATGGCCTTAACGATTACCATAATCGGCCGAATCGCCGCATCGAGGAGGCCGGCCGTATCGGCGGTGAGTTAAAGCGGATCGGCGGGCAGCTGCTGGGCACCAAATATCAAGCTGAGGTCGGCATACTAAAGGACTACGATAATGAATGGGACGGAGAGTTGGATGTTTGGCACGGACCACTCTCTGGGAAAAGTATTTCCGGATGGTTCAAGGCATTGCAGCGCCACCATATCCCAGCAGACACAAAGTACATCCGTTCCTCTACAACCTTGGAGGATTTGGCTATATATCGTGTGCTCATCTATCCGCATCCGGCCATTATGCCGGATTCAACTGCTGAGCTATTGAAAAAGTACGTTGAAAGTGGAGGGACGCTCATTCTCGGTTGCAGGAGCGGCTATAAGGATGTGACGGGTCAGTGCTATATGCAGCCGTTCCCAGGACCGCTTGCCGACTTGTGCGGTATCGAGGTGGAGGACTTTACGCTGATCGGGCCGTTCCAGCAGGCACCAGATATACAGTGGGAAGGCGGTAGTATCCTTCAAGGAGATGCCTTCGTAGACATTCTTCGCGTTACGTCGAACAACGCTGAAGTCTTGGCCTCGTATGCCTCCGATTATTATTCGGGTAAACCGGCTCTTGTACGGAACATGCGCGGTAAAGGGTCCGCCTATTACTACGGCAGCGCATTTACCGAAGCGGCGGCATGCGCACTCATTGCCGAGATGGGCCTGATGTCCCCGGCTGCGGAATGGGCCGAGCTGCCTGAAGACGTAGAGCTTGCGATACGCGCGCATGAAGGTACAGATAAACGATATGCATTTCTGATGAACTATGCTTACGAAGAGCGGTTGGTCACCTTCTTGACCCCGCAGCGCGATCTGCTCACAGAATCTGTCCTTCATGGCGTTTTCACAATGAAGCCTTTTGAAGTGTGTGTTATCGAGATCTAACGATTCAATCTTAGCGACAAGTAGGGATGTGAAAAGATGGATAAAATCAATCGAGAACAATTAGTGCGCCGCCACAACCCCGTTGTCAGGGGTTGCGACAAATTTTCCTCTCTAACTGTGGGAAACGGGAATTACGCCTTCACCGTTGATGCAACCGGTTTGCAGACATTTCCGGAACTCTATGAAAAGGGTGGAGTAGCACTTGGTCATTTGTCCAACTGGGGCTGGCACACTTCTCCCAATCCCATGGGGTACGAGGTAGAGAAGTTTCAAAAGACCTACTACAGCACGTTCAATGGGAGAGCGATCGGATTTCCCTATATGCCGCGCGAAGAGACCAGCGAGGCATACAATTGGCTGCGGATGAACCCCCATCGCCTGCATTTGGGAGCGGTTCAATTTCTCCTTACACTACCTTCAGGCGAACCTGTATTGCCAGAAAACTTACAGGAGATTGAGCAAACACTGGACCTGTGGACAGGTGTGATCTCCAGCAGCTTCTCTTTATCCGGCGAAACAGCCACGGTACTAACTTGTTGTCATCCGAATGAAGATATTCTTGCGATTCGGGTTAAATCTAGTCTCTTGTTGTCAGGCCAGCTTAAACTGGCATTGCGCTTTCCTTATGGGTCAGCATCCTTCGGCGGATCAGGTGCAGTATGGGACCGTCCAGAATCACACTGGACTGAGATTGTAGAATCATCCAGCTACTCTGTTCGTTTAAGAAGAACGCTGGATCAGGACAATTATTTTGCCATGGCAGGGTGGTCAAATGGCACACTCGAATGCGATTCAACTGACCCTCATCTCTTAATACTTACTTCAGATATAGATGAAGTAGAGTTTGTGATTCGTTACTCTAAAGTGGAACTGTCCGCTGCACTTCCTGATTTCGAGGATGTTTTATCACGTTCTAAAAATCATTGGCCAGTTTTTTGGAACAGCGGTGGGGCTGTGGAACTGGCTGGGAGTCAGGACATTCGCGCCCATGAGCTTGAGCGGCGGATCGTGCTTTCGCAATATTTGACCGCCGTGCAGTCGTCCGGATCGCTTCCACCTCAGGAGACGGGCTTGACGATGAATAGCTGGGCCGGCAAATTCCATCTCGAGATGCATTGGTGGCATTCCGTACATTTTGCGCTATGGAACCGTACGGAGCTTTTGGCAAATAGCTTGGGCTGGTATCGTGAAATTCTCTCCAAAGCGCAAGAGCTTGCTCATTCTCAAGGTTACGAGGGTGCCCGTTGGCCAAAGTGCGTAACGGAGGAGGGCATAAATGCGCCCTGCTTTATCGAGCCTTTTCTGATTTGGCAGCAGCCGCATCCCATCTACTTTGCTGAACTGCTTTACACCGTACGAAACGACCGTGACACACTAGAGCGGTATCAAGACATCGTATTCCAAAGTGCAGATTTCATGGCTTCCTTTGCTGAATGGGATGACGTTCGCAAGCGTTATGTTTTGGGGCCGCCGCTTGCACCAGCGCAGGAAATCCATGACCATGCTGTAACGATGAATCCGACCTTCGAGCTTGCTTACTGGGCTTTCGGTTTATCCACAGCGAACCGTTGGAGGGAAAAGCTCGGCTTATCACGAGTGGAAAAATGGGATCACGTGCTGGAACACCTGTCTCCGCTTCCTGTAACGGACGGTCTATATGTGGCAGCCGAAACAGCTCCCGATACATTCAGCGGCCTGGCTGGTATCGACGACCATCCGACAATGCTCGCTCCGCTCGGCATCTTACCCGGTTTGATGACAGATCCTGAGACGATGCGCCGAACGCTTCACGAAGTCATACGTGTCTGGCATTGGGAGGATACGTGGGGCTGGGACTATCCGATGATGGCGATGACGGCGGCAAGACTGGGAGAAGGAAAGCTTGCCGTCGACCTTCTCCTCATTGCTCAGACGAAAAACACCTATCTGCCGAATGGCCATAACTTTCAGACCAGCAGGCTGCCGATCTATCTGCCCGGCAACGGTGGTCTACTGACTGCCGTTGCCATGATGGCAGGTGGCTGGTTGGGAGGTCCCGATACGGCTGCTCCCGGATTTCCACAGGATGGGACATGGACGGTGCGCAGCGAGGGAATCAATAAAATGCTATAAGATTGTATGCTGACTACGAACAAGGGGTCCATAACCAATCGATAGTCCCGTAGCGAGGCTCGTAATCAGAGACCTCGCTTTACTATTACAATGTCCGATTAAACTTTTCTACAATATGATCTATCACTGGTTGAATTTTTGCATCGTCGACAATCGACATCTTTTCCGCTTTGAATAATTGGATTTTTTTGAAATGATAATAATCATAAAGCACTTGTTGAATTGACATTTGGTTATACAGCAAATACTTAACATTAATAATTTCTCGAAGCAATATATCGTCTTGAAGCAAAATAAACTTCTCATTTACTTGATTGAAAACGCCTTTACTTTTGCCATCCTGATAGAATTTAAGGGTCTGCTGTTCGCGTTTGTTCAAAGTACCTTTCAGATCATCGTATAAATCCGGATAAGCTACTTGAAGATCCTTTAAAAATATGTCAGTAATCTTTCCTACAAGCGATACCGACTGTTCAAACAATTGTTGAAACCAAACCCCGAATGATTTCTCGCCATCCTCCATATTCCAATCTTCCTGTGTTTCTATATAATCCACAAAAATACGCACAACGCCTTCGATGACTTCTTCTTTTGAAGAAAAATGCTTATACATAGTGGCTCTGCTTACATCCATGTATTTGGCAATGTCATCCATCTTCAAGCTCTGAAAGCCGTCCTTCATGACGGATGAGATTAATTTTTTTAGCAATTTATTTCGTGCTTGATCCTGCTGTTTCTCTATGGGCATGTTCATTATGTTCCCTTCTGCAAACTCTTCTCCTCATTATACATAACAATGAAATGAATATAAACATAAAATACAAAATAGACAAATTAGATATAAAATGTTTACTTTGAATTTAATCCGTGATATTCTTCTAATCAGCGACAAGAGAGGGGCAGTGAGTACTGATGAGCGTGTAGAACCTCATGGCATGAACGTTATAGCGGAGAAAATGAAATTACAGAAAGAAGGAATACCATGAATTTGAGATCCAGGATTTCATTATTATGCCTGTCAGTAACTGCAACTTTTGGTACTATGATTGCTGCACCGGCGGTAAAGCTATTAGCTGTTGCTTTTCCCGATACCAATGCTTTACTCATTCAATGGGTTGTGACCTTATCTTCCCTATTTATTTTGCCGACTTTATTTATGGCCGGATATCTGTCCAAAAGATTTTCAAGAAAGAACATCTTAATTATTGGACTGCTGCTTTACCTTGTTGGCGGAATTGGACCTGCTTTTGCCAGCTCATTCACCTTGATATTAGTGTTCCGGGCGATTCTTGGCATCAGTATCGGGTTGATTTCTCCGACGTTCAACTCCTTGATTGCAGAAAACTATCAAGGCAAGGAAAGGACACAAATGAATGGTTTCGTTACCGCAATCAATGGAATCGGGGGAGCCATATTTCTATCCATCGGAGGGATTATTGCTTCCTATGGCTGGAGAGAAGTATTCTTCACCTATATTTATGCAGTGATACTTCTTATTCTGGTCCTATTGTTTTTACCTAAATTCCCTCCTATACAATCACATGAACAAGGTACTGAATCATCAGCAAAGCTGCCACGCTTCTTTTATGTAGTTGCGATTGCTGGTGGAGTACACGCCATGTTGTATTTTCTAATACCAACCAACTTGTCGCTATTTGTGACGGATAACGGGATAGGATCCGTATCTGCGGTTGGATATCTATCTGCTCTATCATTGATCGGAGTTTTTGTCGCAGGGTTGGTCATTACCTTGCTAACACAAGTGTTCGGAAGGATGCTTGTCCCGTTCACATTGATGGTGATGGCCGTTGGATTTTTATTGATAAGTGTCGCCCATTCTATCTGGACAGCAGCTATTGCCGTATTTTTGATCGGCTTTGCGGAAGGATTACTTTTTCCGATGACATTTAATAAGACGGCAGAAATCGTTCCGAAGGGAAGTTTAACGTCGGCTATATCAGTATTACTATCATGCATCTACGCGCTTCAGTTCATAAGCCCTTTGTTCATGAAAGGAACTCAATTGCTGTTTCATGTTTCCTCTAGTAGAGAAACCTTTATGTTGGTGGCTGCCGTTTTAGGGTTAACCATGATTGGTTATATACCCTTTGCCATAACAAGAAAGCTGCAAGAAAGACAAAGTGCATAAACCAATTACGGTTTGTACATCATGAAGTCATGAATTGGGGAACGTAAAGCGCGATAATAAAAAGGATGGTGTTTATTCATGAGAAATATAGAACGGATTTATGTAAATGGGCAATTTGTTAAGCCTTATGGCAATGAAGTACAGGATCTCATTAATCCTTCGACTAAAGAAGTCATCGGTCGCGTGACTTTGGGTAATGCTGAAGATGCACGGCGAGCCATAGCTGCAGCAAAGGAAGCTTTCAAAACCTTCTCACGAACAACCGTAGAGGAACGGAGCCAGATGCTGCATAGATTGCACGATGCGATTATGGCATATTCGGATGCCTTGATGGAGGCCAATATTAATGAATACGGTGCTCCCAAACTCGCGGCAATCGGTCGTGTTCATTTGGCAGCTGCGAATTTTCTGGATACGAAGCAAGCATTAGAGGAATTTGAATTTGTTAAATATATTGGAAAAGCTAAGGTTGTCTCTGAACCTATTGGCATTATCGGTATTATTACACCGTGGAACGCAAGCTATTCGCAAATTACAGCGAAACTGGCTTCTGCCATCGCAGCGGGATGTCCTGTTGTGATTAAGCCGAGTGAGCTTAGCGCGATCCAGACGCAGATGATAACAGAATGCTTCCATAAGGCCAATATTCCTGCCGGCGTCATCAATGTGGTTAATGGTTTGGGTCAGACGGTTGGCGCTGAGATGACCCGAAATCCAGACATTGCGATGATATCCTTCACTGGCTCCACGCTAGTCGGAAAAGAGATCCGTAGAGGTGCTGTGGATACGATGAAACGGGTGACTTTGGAGTTGGGTGGGAAGTCGCCCAATATCATTCTGGACGATGCAGACTTTTCTACAGCCATTCCAACCGCGATTAAACAATGTTTTACTAACAATGGTCAAGCATGCGTTGCGGGGACACGATTGCTAGTTCCCAAACATCGACTTGAAGAAGTAAAACGATTGGCTAAGGAAACTGTTGAAACTATGAAAGTGGGTAATCCGTGGGATGAAGATACTATACTTGGCCCTATTGTAACGGAGAAGCAATATAACCAAGTTCAACGATTCATCAAGTCAGGTATTGAAGAAGGTGCGGAATTGGTCATCGGAGGAGAAGGTCATCCTGATGGTCTGCAAAGGGGTTACTTTGTTAAACCAACTGTTTTTGCTCATGTTACTGAAGATATGACTATTGCAAAGGAAGAGATATTCGGTCCAGTATTGTCCATTTTGACCTATACCACAGAAGACGAAGCCATCGAGATGGCCAATAATACGGATTATGGCTTAGGGGCATACTTAAGCTCTTCTAACATCGAGAAAGCAAATGAACTAGCCTCCCGCATTGCGGCTGGGGTTGTGCTCATCAATGGAGCCAGCTTTGAAATGAAAGCACCATTTGGAGGTTTTAAACATTCTGGAATCGGCAGGGAATATGGCGTGCATGGTCTTGAGGAGTGTTTGGAAACAAAAACGATAACGGGTTATGATTCTGTATTGAAATAAGACAGGTGGCCGACAATTGTCTGGATGGACGAACATGAACGACAAGAAAAACTGCCGCTAGCACTGTAACGGCAGTTTTTTGGCGTTCATTACACCAGCTTCTTAAGATTTGCTCTGTGCCTCTTTTACAGCACGTCGTAGCGTTAATAAATCATGTTCTGCTTCCAGGTATTCGTTGGTGCCGCCTCGGAACTCCAAGGACCAGCATCCCTTGTAGCCAGCTTGGTGAAACAGTTGTATCTTTTGCAGCAGCTCCTGCCCCGCAAAATCCACAAAAGCCCGGTCGAACTGAACATGAGCGGTGAAAGGGGCAACTAATTCGTCTCCAATTTCTTGATCTGTCAACCAACGGCTCACATTAAGTACAATGCCGAATCCAGGAGAGGATATTTCTGCATATAGCCGTTTAAGATTGTGGGGGACCTGGGAACCCTTCTGGTGAGTCTGCGGGCCAACCCGAAACCCATGATCATGGGCATACTGCGCGTATTCCCGGTAACGTTGGACACAAAGCTCAAATTGTTCATTTGTCAGCTCTAATGCATTTACGCCCATATCAATCCGCAGTGTTTGAACGCCCCACCTTCGAGCAATGTCAAGGTGTAGGAGCGCCTTGCGATAGCGCTGTTCACGAATGTCAGGATCGTCATGCCAAATGTCGGCGCCATCTACAGCAAGGTTCGCAACGGTCAATCCTTCTTCATCCAGGGTTTCCTTGATGCTCTGTATGTAACCTTCCTCCGTAGATGCCAACATGCCGCTCCAAATATCTGCATGATGAAGTCGATAGCGGTATTTGATGCTTTCTAAATAGCCGAATAGATTGATTTTCCCTGCTTTGAATAAAGCATGGAATGACCATGAACCGATAGAAAACGCTTCCATGTGAACACTTCCCTATTAGTTATTAGTCCTTCAGTCTGTAACTCACAAAAGCCAGCTGTCTGCTGTCAGGTGCCCAGGAGTTGACGTTGATGGTGCCCTGCCCCCCGAACAGCTTGACCAGTGTACGAAATTCGCCTCTTGAACTGGACATTAAGCGAATTTCTACATCTTTGTTTGCTGGATGGTCGCCAGGGGCAACATCGCCCTTGCGGTAAGAGATAAAGGCAGCCGATTGTCCGTCGGGTGAGATATGGGGGAACCAATTATTGCTCTCGTCGAATGTCATTTGTACTTGCTCGCTGCCGTCTGCCTTCATGCGCCACACCTGCATGAGACCCGTCCGTACCGAATTGAACCAAATGTAGGTGCCGTCCGGCGAATATTCCGGGCCATCATTAAGTCCGGGAGAATCGGTCAATCGTGTTTCCTTGCCGCCGTTTGTTGGAATGGTGTAGATATCATACTCGCCGTTCCGCTCTGCGCAATAGGCCAACGTGCTTCCGTCAGGAGACCAGCCGTGCAAATAGCTGGGAGCGAGTGGCGTGACCAGAATTGGATGACCTCCCTGCAGGGGGAACGTGTAAATTCGGGACTGACCGTCTTCATAAGTGTGATGGCTTACCGCGACGTTCGAGTTATCCGGAGACAGCACATGGTCGTTGTTGCATTGAATGGCGTATCCGGACTCGATCACGGTACTTTCCCGAGTTGCCATGTCAAAGGAGTAGAGGCGGCCCAAGCTGTTATATATGAGTCGTTTCCCGTCGTTAGTCCAGTTAGGAGCCTCAATCAGGAAATCGAATTCGGCCAACACACTGCGTTCGCCGCTTTGCACATCCACGGTTTCCAGGCTACTGAACACATTTCTGCCTGCAATTTTGCGGGGTTCTTTTAAAGTATTCATCGTTTGTTCTCCCTTTGTTCCATAGTTATGATTATTTGGTTTTTGTGCTTGCTGAAGCGGCTCTTATTTGTTCAAGGAAATTACGAATTTGTTCAAAAGGCGGTTCGGCGAGCTGGTTCGGATGATTGGGATCACTATTCACCCAAAGCGTCTCGAGCGGAATATGTCCGCGGTAATTGCTGTAGCGAATGCGGGTAAACAGTTCTTCAAGATCTACCTGGACATCCGTATCCGGAGAGGTTGGTTTTTTCTTGACCTGAAAGTTTACGGTATAGGGAAGCACGGCTTCGATATCGTCATACCAGCTATAACCAATTCCGGTACGATCCCCAAATCTTTTGTAGCAGCCTGTATCATTCACCACGCCGATATTGGGGTGATCCACCCATTCGAGAATCCGGATCACCTGGTCGGCTGTTGAAGTCATGTCTCCATGATTTTGCATACCGATCTTGACACCTTTTAGAGCGCCATAATCGGCACATGCTTGTAGAGCGGGCACAATTCTTTCTTTAGCAATCGTTTCCCAGTCTGTGCTCAAAATGTCCTTGGAGATTTCGCCCGTGAACACACGAATGACAGGTGCACCCATGACGGCAGCGACATCAATCCAATACTTGACACGTTGTATATCCAATGCCCTTCTTGCTTCGCTAGGGTCGGCAAAATCGTTCTTAACACCCGTTCCACTGATGGCGATCCCCAGTTCCTCACATAGCTGCTTAATATTTCGGGCATAGGCAAAAATCTCTTCATCCGATTTGGTCGGCATTGTGAGATTATCATACCCTGGAATGTAATACGAGGTAATATCCACGGAATCAAACCCCGCTTCTTTGGCAAATCGGATAGCCTGCATGGTGTCGATTGGAGGTGCACCTTCTGTGCTTCCATTCAACCACGAGCTCAAATTATGACTGAAGCTGTAGAAATTAAGGCCGAGCTTATAATCTCCTGTGTAATAAGAATCTCTGCGGCTGTCAATTAGATAATGGCTGGTAGGAATTTGTTCATAAACGCTAGCGAACTGATCTTCATTAGTTTGCATCGGACTCATGTCATTGCTCCTCTCCATGCTTTCCCATAATAACAATGCTAGTATACTCTATTTTGGTAGTGAAGCCTGAATCAATCTTTTGATTTCTGATGCAATAGTATGATGGAGTCAACGATTTCTTATCATTCGTTTAACAAGATTCATCAATCGATGATGTTCTATAGGTTCATATAGATTTTATCTATTACATTAATCATAATAACAAATAAAATTGATATTCATCTGACATTTCTCCGTTACAGTTATTAATAGGAAGCCAAGCTTGTGATGGAGGAGATTTATGTATGAAGATTAGAGAATTACGGTTACATCGTGGTTGGTTGGACAGGGGATGGGCTGCTATTCAAACTTCGACTCTCACACTCACCGTAAGAAAAAAACTGCTGGGGTCTTTTTTGGTAATGATTGTACTTCTAGGTGTACTTGGATGGATCAGCATGAGCAGAATAGCGTCGATGCAGCAGGAAAACGAGAAAATCACGAGCTCCTGGTTATTTAGTATAGAAACGATTAACAGGATCAATTTGCTGGCTGAACAAATGCTGGCCCTGCAGGCGACGATGATCATGGAGCCAAATGAGGACAACAAAAAGCAGTTTATGCCTGAGGCGGGAGAGCTGTTCACCGCGATTGAAGGCAATATGGAGCAATACGCAACCAAGATTAGAACCGAAGAGGAGCAGGCTTATTTCGATGCGTTGTCTAAAGCGTGGAGGAATTACAAGGATTATTATTCCGATGCCTTTGTCTTGTCAACGAGAGTGAACTTCGTAGAAGGCTCCGGCACGTATGCAGGTCAAATCACGAAGATGCTCACCAGCTCGCAGGGCGCCTATCAAACGATGCAAAATCAGATTAATCTGTTAGTCCAACTGAATCATGATGGCGCAATGGCCTCCACGGAGGAAAGCAAGCGGCTTTATCAAAACGCGCTGAGGGATACGATCATCACGCTTCTTGTTGCTGTAGCGGCAGCCATCGGATTATCGATGGTGATATCCAACCATTTTGCCAATCCTGTCAGGCAGGTCTCGTTAGCACTGCAGCGAATCGCGGAAGGTGATCTGACACTGAACAATCTTCAGGTGAGCAACCGCGATGAAATCGGTCAGTTGGTGACTTCCTTGAACAAGATGTCTTTGAATCTGCGGACACTTTTGTTGCAAATACAAGGCGCATCTATCCATGTAGCTGCTTCCTCTGAACAGCTTCTGGCAAGCTCCGAGAAAAATGCCAAGGCGGCTGAACACGTCACGCAGTCCGTTCAGATCGTAGCTGCGGGGTCGGAGAACCAGATGCAAAGCGCAACGGAAACCAGCATGGCGATGGAGGAAATGACCATGGGCGCGCTGCGGATCGCTCAGTCCACGGCCGAAGTCTCAGAGCTGGCTATCGAAACATCTCGCCAGGCCGAAGCTGGGAACAGCACGATGCAAGCTTTTGTCGGTATTATGAACAACATTAGTGATTCGGTTAGACGCTCCGGGGAAGAGATGCATCGATTGGAAGGACATTCTCATGAAATTGGATCGATTACGAAGTTGATCGGCGATATAGCCAAGCAAACGGTTATGTTGGCACTGAATGCAGCCATTGAATCGGCAAGAGCCGGAGAGCACGGACGTGGATTTGCAGTCGTTTCCCAAGAAGTGCGCAAGCTGGCAGAGCAATCTAATGTAGCTGTTAAACAAATTACGGACATCATTAATAAAATTCAAAATGATACTCAGCATGCTGCAGGTACGATGAGGCAAGGACTACACGCTGTTGAGCAAGGGATCACTGCCATCGAAAACGTAAGCAGCTCTTTTTCAATCATTGTACAGTCCACGGAGAACGTAACTGATAAAATTCAGGATGCAGCCTCGGCGGCACAGCAAATGGCAGCCAGCTCCCAGCATGTTTCCGCCTCTATTCTAGAAATGAGCAGTATCGCACGAACCTCCTCCTCTTCCGCCAAAACGGTGGCAGCCACAACAGACGGACAGCTCGTTTCCGTTAACGAAATTACAGCTTCTGCCTATTCATTAAGTCATGTAGCTCAGGATTTAAGTGATCTGGTTGGCAGCTTTAAGGTAACCGCCGAATAGTCGCTCGACTGCTCTTACAGGGCAGCGTTATACGGACAGAGCAGGCCTGTGTAATCAGGCTCTTTCTGTTTTTTTCTTCTTCATGTATAATATGGAAAAACCTCTGGGATACAGGAGAAAGCAATGAGCAGAAGGCCGTATGAAAAATAAATGGTTCTACCGTCTACTATTTTCTTATTTTCCGATTTTCTTCAGCCTGACGTCCGTGCTGATTATCATGACGTTTCTTCTGTTGAGTGAGCTTTCCCAAAGGGAAACGGTGAACGCAAATCAGCAGTTTGTTCGTCATATCATTCAATTATTCGATCATTCCCTGCAGGAAATCGACAGCGCTCTGATCAAGGAGATCGAGACCGACGAGCGGCTGAGGGCTTTTTTTCATGGGGATAATGGGCAATCTTATTTTGATAAGTATGAAATATCCAAAAAATTCACGCAGATGAGCACATTTGACAGCTTTGTTGACTCTGTTTATTTATACCGTTATTCCGATCAAATGGTGTTAAGCACGAACACCTTTGTGCCGCTGGATCGGTTTGGAGATCGTGAATTTGTGGAAAGCCGCGTTGCTGCCGAGACACTGTATACGCTTTCCAACAGACGCTCCTATAAGGAGTTTCAGGATCAGGAGCGGTTTCCGGCATCAGTTGTCTCGATTGTGCGTAAGTACCCGCTTCTGCAGGGTGGCGAAGGCTTGATCGTGGTCAACATCGGTTTGTCCAAGGTTGACAAGCTGGTAGCCGAGATGTCCGGGTCGAGCAGCTATGTAGTCATCAAGGATGGCAGCGGGCAGCTGATTTCGACACCATCTCGAAAAGACAATAGTCCAGGATCCCAACTGTCTCAGGTGGTATCGGATTATACCGGTTGGCAATTCACCGGAGGCTTTTATGATGATCATACGTTCCGTGTTGCGACCGTATTTTCATACATTTGGGTCGGTGTCGGTTTGATTGTTGTCATGGCCGGCACGATATGGATGACCTACGCGACCCGGCGCAATTACAAGCCGATTCAAGAAATTATGAACCGCATTCAATTGTACTCCAATCATCGAAGCAAGCTCTCCAAGAAGGGACAGGATGAGTTCAAATTCATCGAGCAGGCGCTGGATGATCTAATTGAGCAGTCCAACACCTACGAGAAAATGCATGTGGAGGATTCCGTATATCGGCGGAAGCATTTTTTCTTCGAGCTGCTGGAGGGTTATCGTCTGATTGACATCTATGAATGGGAGAGAGAGCTGGAGCGGCTCAAGCTTCCCACGTCCTTTCATTCGCTTGGAGTGGCGGTATATGAAATCGATAAGTACTATGAGGTGACGGCGAAATATTCTCAGCGCGATTTATATTTGCTCAAATTTGTATTGAAAAGCGTGGTTAAAGAGGTGGCGGAATCCTGCGGTGTGACCGTATGGACGGAGTGGACCGCGCAGCATCAGCTTACGGGTTTGTACCAAAGCATGGAGGAATCGGTGGCGGCGGAAGCACATATCAAGGAAATGGCAGAGCGGGTACGGGCGTGGGTGCAGGCTAATCTGGATTATACGGTGACGGTAGGTGTAGGTGGCTGTGTAGAGCAGATTGCCGATATCCCGGTTACCGACAGTGATGCCATAGCAGCTCTGGCCTATAAAGCCAGTATGGGGCTAAATCGTGTAATCTTGTACCAGGACGCTCGAATAGGAGAAGGACAATCGTATCGGGATTTACAGCTAATTCGCGATTTTGCCCGTGTATTCCGAACAGGCAGCGAGGACTGGAGACTGATTTATGAGCAGATTTTTCAGCAAACGCGTGCAAACCGGCAATCACGGGAGGAGCTTGTACAGCTTCTGAACTTATTTATTGATCATTTATATCGGGAAATGATGGAGCTTTCAGCAGATATTCAGGACGTATGGAAAACAGATACAATACTGCAAATCAACCGGCTGCGGGATACGTTTGATCTTGTGGAGGATGCAGAGGTGCAGCTTGCCAGCATCCTGGCAGCATTCGCGGACCAAATTCGTGACATGCAGCAGCAACGAAGTCACTACTCGTTAATCTGTCAGGTTAGAGCCTATATCGACAAGGAATATGCCAATACGGAGCTATCTTTAACCCACCTGTGTGATTTATTCGGTCTCAATGGCAAGTATGTGAGTCGTCTATTCAAGGAAACGTTCGGCGAGAAGATGGTCGATTATATGATGCGCGTACGAATCGAACGAAGCCAGCGGCTGCTGGAGGAAACTTCTCTATCGTTGCAGCAAATCGCTAACCAGGTTGGCTATATTCATGATATTTCCTATATTCGCGCATTCAAAAAGCTTATCGGCACAACGCCTGGAGATTATCGCAAGCAGTATGAGAAAAGCCTGTCATGACGGGCTTTTTTCTTTTCGGTTTATTGCGGATGTTTGGCTAGTTGCGCGGTTTTGACCATTCGGTTAGTCGTCGGAAACATGTAAATTGCGCTGTTGGTCGTTGGGAAGCTATAGTGCAATCAGGAACGAGGCTGTAAAAAATTTAGACGACAAGGGGAGTACCAGACATGGCACAGCAAGGTTGGAAAACAAGAGTCAGGAAAGGCACGTTGTTATTAGCAGCGACCGGTGTATTTGCAGCAGGTTGCAGCACGAATTCGGGACCCACCAACGGAACAGGCAGTTCGGCAGTGGCTACGACTTCAGAGAAACGAGGGAACATAACCGTATCGATTTACGATCGCAACAATATCCCGCCGGAGGAAGGCAATTGGGAGAGAAATCGTTGGGTAGAATGGGTTAACAAGAACGGGCCAGTGGATGTCAAATATGTGCCGGTGCCGCGCTGGGAATCACTTCAGAAATTTAATGCGCTATTTGCTACCGGTACCGCACCTGATCTTGTTCTGGAATACGATGCTGGCTACCGGAACCAATGGTACAGCCAGAAGCTGCTTATGCCGCTGGATGATGTGATTGAGAAGCATAGCACGAGCTACAAGGAGTTAATGAAGCAGTTCCCGCAACTGAAGAAGCTGGGAACAAAGGATGATGGCAAAATATATGAAATCGGCAAGGTTACGCCTTTATCGGCACTTCACCGCATTTATATCCGTGAAGACTGGCTGCAGAAGCTTGGAATAACAGCACCCAAGACAACCGAGGAGTTTTTGACTGTGGCCAAGGCGTTCGCCTCACAGGACCCGGATGGCAACGGGAAAGCGGATACGTTCGGGCTTAATTTGAGCGGTAATGCGATGTCCATCATATCCCATATGTTCGGTTTTGGCGAGGTGCAGTGGCGCTTTGAGGGGGATAAGTTCATTCACGAGTGGGATCGGATTAAGGCTTCGGTTGCCTTCCAGAAGGAGCTATTTAACGCGGGAACTGCCGATAAGGACTTTCTGGCGGATAAAAACGGTGAAAAGGCTAAGCAGGATTTCCTGTCTGGCAAGCTGGGCATGTATCTGCATCAGGACATCAATGATAAGGATCTGGACGCGTTCAAGAAAAATAACCCAGGTAGTAAGCTCGCGATACTGACACTGCCCAAATCACAATTCGGGCAATACAGCCCGGTCGTTAGCAGCCCGATTCAAATGGTCGGTGCGATCAATGTGGGAGCCAAGGACCCTAAAGCGGTTATGCAATATGTGGATTTCATGATCAAGCCGGACCATGCAAGAACGATTCAAAGCGGTGTTGAGGGTACACATTGGAGCAAGGACGCTGTCGGATGTCCGAAGCCGATCGATGCCGAGAAGAATAAAAAAGAAATCACGTATACGGGTGACCTTGGGATGATGGCATCCACACTGTTATTTGGCAAATGCTCGTTCAGCGCACAGAAGCCACAGGACACGGAAACACTCAAGCAGCTGCGGGAGCTGGCTTTGCAAGCAGACAGCGCATATGTATCCAAGGACCGCCCTATACCGACCTTGAAGCCTGAGTATTTACCGGTATTGCCACAGGATCTGTCCCTTGTCGTCAAAAATTCGGAGCAGCAAATTAAGGACATATGGCTCAAAGCGATTGTCGGCGGAGGAGGTTATACCGCAGAGCAGGCACTTGCCGATGCCAAAGGAATATGGGATAAATCAGGCGGCCTCAAGGTCGACGAGTTTTACGCTAAATGGTATGAGACCAACAAATCGAAGGCGTTTCTGCTTGATGATTTATACAAATTTGGCGAAGACGCTGTGAAGCTGTACTCGGATAAGTAAGCTCGAAGGGAGTGAAGGCCCGATGGGCACATCTAATCGTACGGAATCAAATCGGGTGATTGGCTCTATGCAGCCGCAGGCTGGTAATCGCACTACCGTTAAAGGTTTTGCCAGTAAACGGTTTAATCGTAATCTGCCGTTGTTAATCATGTTCATTCCGGTTATCGCTTTTTTTATTACCTTCCGTTATATCCCGATGCTGGGCGGTATCATCGCCTTCAAGCAGTATAATCTAATGCAGGGTATTTGGGGCAGTCCGTGGGCGGGTCTCGATAATTTTCGCATGATCTTCCAAAACCCTCAAACACTGCAAATCATCCGCAATACCTTTATACTCAGCTTCATCAATATCGTGATCGGCTTTCCTTTTCCGATATTGGCAGCGGTCATGTTGAACGAAGTGCGGCGTGTATGGTTTAAAAAATCGGTTCAGACGCTGCTGTATCTACCGCATTTCTTCTCCTGGGTCATCGTAGGGGGAATTGTCGTGACCCTGTTTGGGGCGCAGGCAGGTATAGTGAACACGGTAATTACAGCGCTTGGGGGCGAGCCAATTCAATTCCTGTATCGGGTAGATACCTGGATGACGATTTTCTTCGGTTCGTCGATCTGGAAGGAAGCGGGTTTCTCCGCGATCATTTATTTAGCGGCCATCAGCTCGATTGACCCGCATTTGTACGAGGCGGCGAGTATTGACGGAGCGAACAAAGCAAAGCAAATCTGGCATGTCACCCTGCCTGGTATATTGCCAATCATGACATTAATGCTCATTATTGCGATGGGTAATGTCATGGAGGTTGGCTTTGACCGTGTGTACAACTTGCAGAATGCCTCCGTTTCAGACGTGTCCAGTGTAATTAGCACATATATTTATACCGTAGGCATTCAAGGCGGGATGTACAGCCTGACAACGGCGATGGGTCTGTTCGAATCGGTGATCGGGCTTGTTCTCGTCGTGCTGGCTAATGCTGCTGCCAAGAAATTTAATCAATCGCTATGGTAACGGGGAAAGGAGTATAACGTCATGAGATTGTCCTTAGGCGAAAAGGTGCTATATGCGGTCAATTATTCGCTGCTCTTATTGGCGGGGCTTAGCTGTCTGATTCCGCTGCTGCATCTGGTTGCCCTGTCTTTAAGTGAATACGACGCAGTGGCTTCAGGGTTTGTCGGCATCTGGCCGGTCGGGGTTAACCTCGATTCCTACCGGTCTTTGATGGATGGCACACCGCTTGTGAAGTGCTTCCAAAACAGCGTAGTCATTACCGGCTTCGGCGTATTGTTCAGCATGCTATTCACGATTCTTGCGGCTTACCCGCTGTCCAAGCCTTATTTTTACTCACGCAAGTTTTTTACAATGGCTATCGTGTTTACGATGTTGTTTGGCATTCAGGTAATCCCGGCTTTTCTCGTTAACCGTGCGCTCGAAATTGTCAACACGTACTGGTCCCTTTGGCTGCCGGGCTTGATCAGCGCCTATAACCTGCTTGTGCTTAAATCGTTCTTTGAGCAATTACCAGAGGAAATGAGCGAAGCGGCGCAGATGGACGGCTGCAATGAATGGAGGCTGCTATGGCAAATCGTACTGCCGCTGTCCATGCCGGTGCTTGCGACATTGATGCTATTCTATGGTGTAGGCTACTGGAACGCTTTCCAGAGTGTACTGATCAATATTAACGATTCCAACAAGTTCAATCTAGCTGTGCTCGTGCAAAATATGATCGCCAACCAATCCTTACTGCAAAGCATGAATAACTTGCAGCCACAGGATATCCAGGAGCTGTTGACACCACAATCGATTCGGTCTGCCGGTATTATTATAATGATCGTTCCGCTGCTGGTTGTGTATCCTTTCCTGCAAAAATATTTTGTTAAGGGCGTCTTGATCGGTGCCGTAAAAGGGTAGCCATCGTTCGATTCGGGTTTAACACCGTGTAACTATTGACAGCCTATAATTTCGAGAGTACCATTCAATATTAAGGACAGGTCCTCGTTAGGTGAGGCTGTAAGTTTGCTTAGTTGAATTTATAATGAAACGAGATATCGATGAAACAGCCAGCTCTCTCTGATCCAAGGGAGAGCTTTTTTTGCGGTGAAGGATATATTCGTAATGTTTACGATCAGTCAATATGCTAGATACAGAGAGCTGAGCGTTTGCGTTTTTGAGGGGGATTGGGTTGGATACTTTAGAACGTAATAAAGTTCTCATCGTTGAGGACGATGATCATATAAGACGTTTTGTAGCGATTAATTTGGATAGAAACCATTTTAGCGTCAGTGAAGCCGCTTTGGGTGAAGCCGCTCTTGGCATGCTTGCTGTAAGTCGGCCTGATGTGGTTGTACTGGACATCATGCTCCCCGATATGGATGGTTTCGAATTGTGCAGAAGGCTTAGAGATTCGGACCCGGATATCGTCATCATCTTATTAACTGCACTCGGACAAGATCAGGATAAAATTAAGGGGCTTGAGCTCGGAGCTGATGACTACATGGTAAAACCGTTTAATCCACTGGAGCTTGTTGCCAGAATCAAAACGGTATTACGCCGTACCCAAAAAGTTGCTGGACTCGATAGAAAGCTGCTTCAGTCAGGCTCGATTATACTTGATCTGGATTCCAATAAGTTATTTAAACAGGATCGTCTAATCGAAGTTACCCCCAAAGAATATCAGATGGTTAAAGTATTTCTGGAAAACCCGGATAAGGCATTATCGAGGGATAAGCTTTTGAACCTGATTTGGGGAGAGGATTATGTGGGCGATCCCAAAACGGTGGATGTCCACGTTCGCAGACTTCGAGAAAAGCTGGAGGACGATTGCTCCAAGCCACAGTTGATCCAAACCGTATGGGGGCTTGGCTATCGTTGGAGAAAGGACGGTTGAATGGGTGGGTATTCAAAAAAGATTAGTAGGAAGCTACCTGATCGTTATTTTGATTACAGTTGCCATTCTGGAAATTTTCCTTATGGTTTCGGTGAAGTATTATTATTACCACAATATAGAGCGCATTCTGATGAATCAAGCGGAATTATCCGCTTCTTTTTTTCATCAGTATTTTGCAGATGAAGATTTACCGAAACAATCGGAACGATTATTGAACGGATTTGCCCAAAACTCCGCTGCACAAGTGCAGATCATAGGTTCAACCGGGCAGCTTCTTCAAGACTCTACGGGAACTCTAGCCGGTAAAAGCTTGATCGAATATCAGGATGTGCAATCGGCGATCAACGGAAAGGTCGGAATATGGAGAGGGAATGAGCTATCCACGCATGAAAATATATTGGCGGTGTCCTATCCGTTACAGGCTAAGGATATCACCGTTGGGGCGGTCAGATTTGTAACTTCGCTAACCGAAATGACAGAAACGATCAACCGTATTTTTACGCTCTTTATTACAGTAGGCTTATTTGTTGTCGCTATTGTCACGGTTCTCGGCATCTTTTTGTCCAGGACTATTACGACTTCAATTACCGAGCTTAAGCTGGCTGCAGATCAAATGGCGGAAGGAGATTTTTCGGTGACAGCCAAGAAACGATATCGAGATGAGTTGGGTTCGTTGGCAGATACGTTAAATACGATGGCAGCTACGATTCGGCAAAACAATCAGCTCAAAAATGATTTTATTTCATCGGTTTCTCATGAGCTACGCACTCCTTTAACATCGATTAAGGGCTGGGCTGTAACTTTAAGGACGAGCGATGAGGACAGTGGTTCCCTACTCAAGGATGGTCTTGAAATCATCGAAACGGAAACAGACAGACTAACCGAGCTGGTCGATGAGCTGCTTGATTTTTCCAAATTGGATAATGGACGTATGATTTTAAACTGGAATTCACTACATATGACGGAATTCATTCAGCATATTGGTAAGCAGTTGGCTCCGAGGGCTGCTCGACAAAGTATTTCGTTGTACGTTCACGTTAACGATAAGTTTCCTGTTATTCAAGCCGACGAAAATAGGCTGAAGCAGGTGCTGATTAACCTTTTAGATAATTCACTTAAATTTACAGATCCACATGGCAGTATTCAGCTGGCCGCTGACTCGGATCACGAATATGTCATTATTTCCGTAGAGGATACAGGACAGGGGATTCCTGAGGGAGACCTAGCTCATGTTCTTCAAAAGTTTTACAAGGGAAGTAGCCATGCCGCAGGAAGCGGTCTCGGGTTATCCATTTCGGAGCAAATCATCAGGCTGCACGGCGGGCGGCTGCTCATAGAAAGTCAAGAGGGAGTAGGAACAAAGGTCAAAATTTTTCTTCCCAAGTAGATAAGAAATCAATTTTAACTTTTTCATAACCTTTTGTTTACAAAAAAAATATAAAATAAAATTTGAACAGTCATCAATGAGGAGTAGGGGGACAAATGGTAAATAGGCTGATTTCGACAGGTCTCATCGTGACGAGTATATTATGGCTTGGCGGGTGTGGAATGCCTGCTTCTCCCATCGATTTGATAAAGCCTCCGGTCTCTGAAGGGACTTCCCAAAAGGATAAGTGGAGTACAACCCTGCGAGCCTTACTGCCTGACGGAGCACGGCTATTAGCCTCTGTTCATGGAAAAGAGAGCAATGGCACTGTATTCGGAGATATGGATGGAGACGGGATCAATGAGGCCATAGTTGTATACGAAGAGGACGTTCTGAATGAAAAGAAGCTCAAAGCTGCCTTATTAAAGCAATATAAAGAGGATTGGCGAATCGTGTGGGATACTTGGGGATCTGGTTACGGTCTGGATAATGTGGGGTTTGCAGATGTTAATAAGGACGGTCGACCCGAGGTCGTTCTGGGATGGTCGTTGGGTGCAGGAGGAAATGGATTGGATATTTATGAATGGACCAACCATACATTACAGCTCTCCATGAAGAAAGGATACCAGGGACATCTGGATTTGAATCAAATTCCCTAACGATTACAGGATACTTGCGAGTTACTGATTGATTTACATGGTGTATTCATTTATGGATGAAAGTGGGATTTATAATTGAGACCAAGAAAAACACGTTCTAAACGTTCTAAGCGTACCTTGATGATCTTCAGCTTTTTGCTGATTATAGGCTTTGGCGTATTAGCATTTATAGCCAACCAATACCCATTAAATTCTTTTGATCTGAAGCTGGCTGGTTTCGTACAAAGCTTTGAACACCCGGCTCTTACTAAATTCATGGAAGTGTTCACTACCATAGGCTCGACCAAGGTTTGCATAATTCTTGCTGTTTTGGTGATGCTTTTTTTATACTTTGTGCTTGGGCACCGTATCGAACTGATTTTCTTTATTGGAGCATTAGGTGGATCAGCTGTTGCAAATCAAATTCTAAAAGCGATCTTTCACCGGGAGCGTCCGAGCGTATATCGTTTGATAGAGGAAACCGGATATAGCTTTCCGAGTGGTCATTCGATGGGAGCCCTTGCGTTGTATGGGGCCTTGGCGTTTCTACTGTGGCGTCATACCTCTACAAGATTAGGACGAGGTTTGCTGATCGTACTGAGCAGCTTTATGATTGTCATGATTTGTATAAGCCGAGTTTATCTTGGTGTGCATTATCCAACTGACATTATCGGCGCATTGATGGTCAGTGGGTTCTGGTTGACGCTTATGATCTGGATTTTCCAATCGTATATGGAAAACCGGGAACTAAGATCATCGTCGAAGCTGCAAGCGAATACGAACAAAAAACTAAATGTGTAAAGTTTGGTTAAGTTCTATCATCCAACATTAGAGTCTGCTAAATGGCAGTCTCTTTTTTTGCTTGCATCATGGGGAGTTGAATTTAACCTTTTATTTTCCTGCGATGTTGTCAGTATGATCGGAATCCAATTTTTGTTCAATACTGGAGCTGTCACAGGGTGTTTGCCAATAACCGGGGTGTCACTTCCATTGATAAGTTACGGAGGCTCTTCTTTGTTGGTTGTATGGCGGGTATTGGCATCCTGCTGAGTATTTCCCGATAGAGAAATCGATTGCGTAATATGAAGTTAACTTAGGATTCCCAACCATTTACCTCCTCCGGTACACGGCGGGGGTTTTACCTGTTATCTTTTTAAATATACGGTGAAAATGGGGCATGCTCTGGAAACCGCATTGCTCAGCCAGCACTTCAATGGCGAGATCAGTATCCTTTAGCAGGCGCTTAGCCTTCAGAATGCGTTTCGTATGCAAATAATCGGTCAAAGGCATTCCGGTCATTTGTTTGAAAACCCGACTGAAATGCTCAGGACTTACATGTGCTTTCTGGCTTAAGAAGGAGAGAGTCAGGCTGCTATGAAAATTGTGCTCTATATAGGAAGCAATTTCCTTCATCCAAGGAGAGCTGGTCGTCGTAAGCGAGCTTGGCTCCCTATAGGTGGAGCTTTGTATGCGTGATAAGGCCACAATAATTCTGTGCAGCGTTAGCATGACGGCATAACGGGAGCCTTGCTGTACCTCCTCTAATTCTTGCCTGATGTCTTCGATTAACATTTGAATGTGCTCTTGATCAGTGCCTTCCAAGGATAGCCTGAACTGCTTGGAGCTGCGAAGCTGTTCGAATATCGCCGTCAACGAAAAAGTATCGCCAAGAGATAGATCGGGCAGTATAGCCGAACTGAAATAAAGAATGGTTGAAGTAACAGGCTCGCTTCTTTGCGGCATGGCACGATGAATCGTATTGCGCGGAATGAGAAACACATCTCCAGGCATCATCTCGTAAAAGGAACTGTCAATGAAAAACATCCCGTTACCGCTATAGACATAGACGATTTCGTACCAATCATGCAGATGATCAGGAAGCTCGGATTGAGGACTTTTGGTATCCTTAAAAACAAGCTGGAAAGGAAATTGCTCAGACATAGGGAATTTTTTGCGAATGGCTTTAATCAGAATCACCTCTGTTATATCCTACATCAAAATCAGGTATAAATATATCAAATAATGCGATTTATTGTTCAATTATAGCTGTTATAATGAGAACAGATCTTAAATTAGAAAAGGATGAAGGTTATGCCGAAAGGGGTTCTTTCTCCCTTTGAAAGCGCAGACAAAACCGTGTTGAGGGGCTCCTTGCGTTAATGATATGGAATCAACCAAAATGGAGGTAGAGTCAACTTATGAAATTCAGAGCATTAGGCAAGACGGGATTGGATGTATCGATTCTGAGCTATGGTGCTTCTTCACTGGGGTCCGTTTTTCGGGATATTAATGAAGCAGAGGGTATTAAGGCGGTCCATACTGCGCTCGATTTAGGTATCAATTACATCGATGTGTCCCCTTATTACGGTTTAACCAAGGCGGAAACGGTGCTCGGTAAAGCCATTAAGGAAGTCTCGCGGGATCAATTTATCCTTTCCACAAAAGCGGGTCGTTATGGAGCAGATGAATTCGACTTTTCCGGAAAACGAATTCGTCAAAGCCTGGAAGAAAGCTTACAACGCCTTCAAACCGATTATGTGGATATTTTGCTTCTGCATGATATTGAGTTCGAATCACTGGATGTAGTTCTGGAGCAAGGTATTCCGGCGCTGCAAAAGCTAAAGGAAGAGGGTAAGATCCGTTATTATGGTGTGTCAGGCTTGCCGCTTGATATTTTTTCAATGACGCTTGCCCAAGCAAAACTGGATGTGATTTTGTCATATTGTCACTATGCCTTGAATGATACTTCTTTATTAGGACTAATTCCTACATTAAATCAACATGAAGTAGGTCTGATTAGCGCATCTCCATTATCCATGGGTTTGTTAGGCGACCGTGGCATTCCAGCCTGGCACCCTGCAACAGATTTCATTCGAGAAGTTTGCCAGCGTGCAGTCAGCTTCTGCCAGGAGCAGGGGAAAGATATGACTAAATTAGCTATTCAATATGCTGTTCATAATGAGCTGATTCCTACTACCTTAGTGAGCACTGCCAGCTCAGATAATATTCGCAGAAATATCGAGTGGACTGAAGAGCGGCTGGACGAAGCGCTTCTTCACGAGGTACTGCAAATTTTGGAGCCCATCCATAATCATACCTGGTCAAGCGGAAGACCTGAATATAATCAAAATATTATTGTGTAAAGGGGAGAATGAGGATGAAGAGTATTGTATGCATGCAGCCCAATGAATTGAAAATGATAGAAGCCCAACCACCTGTTAGGGGGCAAGGGGAAGCTTTGGTACAAATTCGCAGAATTGGTATTTGCGGAACGGATCTTCATGCTTACAGAGGAAATCAGCCGTTTTTTACGTATCCCAGAGTACTTGGACATGAGCTATCAGGGACTATCCTGCAATCAGACTCCAGTGATTTTCAAATAGGAGCGCAGGTATCGGTCATTCCCTATTTGGAATGTGGAAGCTGTATCGCGTGCCGGAATGGTAAAACCAACTGTTGTACACAAATGAAAGTGCTTGGCGTACATACCGATGGGGGTATGCGAGAGATCATAGCTGTACCCACCTCGCATTTAATTAAAACGGATGGCATTAGCCTTGATCAAGCGGCTTTATTGGAGCCGTTAAGCATTGGCGCTCACGCGGTAAGAAGGTCGGGATTGCAACAGGGGGAGCTGGCGCTTGTCATTGGTGCAGGACCCATCGGATTAGGTGTAATGGTGCTGGCCAAGCAGCGGGGCGCGAAAGTCATTGCCATGGATATGAATGAAGAACGATTGCGTTTTTGCCAGGAATGGGCGCAGGTCGATTACACGGTAAATGTGCTGAACCAACCCTTGGAAGCGTTGGCGGAAATAACAGATGGAGATTTGCCGACAGTTGTATTTGACGCTACTGGTAATGCGAAGTCGATGATGGATGCCTTCACCTATGTATCCCATGGCGGCAGGCTTGTATATGTAGGCTTGGTCAAAGCCGATATTGCCTTCAATGACCCGGATTTTCATAAAAAAGAGCTTACTCTTATGAGCAGCCGCAATGCTACAAGAGAGGATTTCGATACCGTCATCCAAGCCGTTCGTGATGGCGCCGTTGATATCGATCGATACATTACCCATCGTGTCAGATTTGATCATATGATTGATGAGTTTGAGAAGTGGTATGATCCCGCTAATGGTGTTATTAAGGCGATTGTAGAATTGTAACCGTGAAAAGAAAGACACCGACTGCGGCAATGGACCAAGCTTGGACCAGGCACCTTGCGCAGTCGGAATCATATTTGGCAATGCATAAGATTTCCATAGGTTTAAATTTTTATACTCACAACCAGCACAACGGAAAGCGTGAGAACAATAACCGTACTGATCGCAAACATATAACCTGATAATTTGACGTGATGAGCCTCTCCCGGGATGCTCAAGCGTTTTTTAACTTTACTTCCCAGGATACCGGTGAATATTAGGCCAAGCAATATAATCGTACCTCCTCCCTTTTCCATGACCTCCAGCCATAACGGCTTCCCGGACCCCATCCCCATTTGAATAATCATCAAAATCCCACTGATTAATACGAAGACAGCACTCGGGTGAGCAAACCTGCTAAAGGTGCGAATAATGCGCTGTGCTAATGTATTGGATTCAAGCGAACCCAACTGTTTGTTTAACATAATCAGCATGATCATGATGGCAAACAAGGAACCGAGCCAAATGACCAAGCCAGCAAGATGTAAAAATAACATAAAACCAAACATGTGATTTCCCCCGTTTATAATAAGTTGAGATGCACGGAGGCGCTGGCCTCGCGTTACCGTCTCACATGATGTATTGTAGGCTGACAATATGAATGGACGATGTACGAATGATTACAGCTGTTGTAATATCCCGTTCATCGTCCGTTCATATTGTTTGTTTAAGCTACATTCATGTATGTTGACTATATTGTTGGAGAAATATTAAGGGATAACCTCAGCGAATTCGAAAAGGAGTGACACATTGAGAACTCACATTTTGGTTGTGGATGATGATCCCCACATTCGGGAACTATTAGCTTTTCTTTTAAAGAAGGAAGGGTATATCGTTATAGAAGCAGACAATGGTGATCAAGGGTCAACCATCCTGGAAAATGAACAGGTCCATTTGGCCGTGGTGGATATTATGATGCCGCAGAAGAATGGTTGGGAGCTTTGCAAGGAAATTCGCAAACACTATGATATTCCGGTCATTATGCTGACGGCTAAGGGAGAGATTGAGGATAAAGAAAAAGGGTTCTTGTCCGGTACAGACGATTACATGGTGAAACCGTTCGAGCCGAAGGAACTGATGTTTCGAATAAAAGCCTTACTGCGTCGATATCAAATGGTTTCTTCGGAATTAATCCGGTTGAACGGTACGACGATAGACCGTAATAGCTTTGAGGTGAAGACGGGTGACTCTGTTCTCATTTTACCGTTGAAAGAATTTGAGCTGCTGTCCCAATTGGCGAGTCAACCCGGACGTATTTTCACGCGAGAGCAGCTGCTGCAGCTGATATGGGGGTCGGATTACGAAGGAGGCAGCCGGACTATCGATGTACATATTAAGCGTTTGCGTGAACGGTTTGCAGACAGAACAGATGACTTTATCATCACTACGATCCGCGGCTTAGGGTATAAGATCGAGGTGCAGGGAGGATGAGAAGTCTTTATATCCGCATTGTCGTAACGTTTGTTCTGATTTCGCTTGTTAGTGGGGTGTTGGCTCTTTTATTGGCTAACGTTTATTATGTACAAAATCTGATCAACTATAACGAGCAAAAAATATTGAATATCGGTAGTGAAGTCAAGACATTATATGAAAAAACGCCGGATCTGGACTTGGGGCAATATTTGTCACATATCGCGAACATGGGATTCCAGATTTATGCTGTGGATGACCAGTTGCAGGGTACATTTTATGGTTCTCCTTTCAAAAATAAACAAATGGCTGCTGAGCAGATTCATCGCGTTTTAAATGGAGGGATTTATAAGGGGATTTTGGAGGAACGCCATCTGCTGATGGTTAACGGGCTTTTTGAAAACAGCATCCAGAACAGCATCGGATTACCCATCATGGCAAAAGGGACTACACACGCGGTGTTTATTCGTCCAAATCTGGAGCAGCAGTTTGGTGAAGTACGAACCCTGCTGGCTATACTTTTAGTGTTCAGCTTTTTGTTCAACATCGGGTTCATTGTTATTTCCACGCGATACATCGTGAAGCCTGTTAAAAAATTGACCGAAGCAACCCAACAAATCGTGAGCGGCAGCTATGACATCGAAATGGATGTTTCGCGCCGCGATGAAATTGGTAATTTGGCCAGATATTTTACGCAAATGGCGCAGTCACTCAAACAGCTCAACGACATGAGGCAGGAGTTTGTAGCTAATGTATCTCACGAAATTCAGTCGCCTTTAGCGTCTATTCAAGGGTTTTCACAGGCTATCCTTGAACAGAAAGCTACACCAGAAGAGGCACAACGATACCTGCGCATCATCGAGGAGGAAAGCCGACGCTTATCGTCAATGAGCAAGAAGCTTTTGACTTTAGCAGCACTGGATAAAGAAAAGATGGTGGTCAAACCGACAACTTTTCGGCTGGATGAACAGATTCGGCAGGCCTTGATCATGACCGAATGGCAGTGGGCGGAAAAGCAGCTGATCGTCGAACTGGATTTATCCGAAGTCGTTATTACCGCAGATTCCGGGCTTATCTATCAAGTATGGTTGAATCTGATTATCAACAGTATCAAATTTTCATTGCCAGGAGGAATGATCCGGATCGGAATCTTAGTCGAACATGATATTACGGTGAAGATCAGCGATACGGGCATCGGAATCCCCGAGGACGAACTTCCCCACATTAGTGAACGCTTTTATAAAGCTGATAAAGCCAGAAATCGTGCCCGATCCGGCAGTGGACTCGGACTTTCGATTGTGAAAAAAATCGTCGATCTGCACCATGGCTCGATACAATTACAAAGCAGGCTAGGAGAAGGGACAACGGTTATTGTAAAGCTGCCTAGAATGCTAGACTCGAAATATCATAACGATTAGTTTAAGGATAAACTATATCTTTACTTTTAATTGTGTTAGTATAATCAGTTAAGGCTAATTTGGAATTTTGAGTGAAAATGATGGAACGTTTGTTTGGCGAGATGGAGAAATGAGGGTATCTGAATGCTCTGGATAAAGAACTTGAAAATGAACAGCAAGCTGGTAGTGATGGTTTTGATTCCAATGCTGGGTTTGCTGTATTTTTCAATCACAGTGGTTATTGCCAAAATGAACGATCGAACTGAGTTAGGTCAGTTAGAAACCAAGACCAAGCTCCTGGTGAAAACCATAGACTTGATCCATGAGCTTCAAAAGGAACAAGGAATTACAGTAAGCTATTACGCTGATCACACAGAACTCAAACGAAATCAAATGCTGGAGCAGCGAAAGAATTCCAACCAAAGTATAAATAATTTTAATCAATATTCGGATGTTTTAACGAAAAATGAGCTGGATGCGACTACAAGAAACAATCTGGAACGTTCCATAGGGATATTGGACAAGCTCGATGCAGAGCGGGGTTTAATCGACAAACAAAAAATGGATGCAAATTCGATCCTTACGTACTATGATGATACGTTCGGGTCTTTTTTTATTTTGATGGATCAATTGAAATTGGCAAGCTCGAATCTTGAAATCGCAGCTAGTCTGTCTGCCTTCCACAGCTTCTCTCAAAGCAAAGCAGCGCTCAGCAAGGAACGAATCCTCATCAGCCGTATTCTTCAAGCTCATCAAATCCAAGCGACAGATATATATAACTTAGGTTCATTGGAAAAAGAGCGGCAGCTATATTTGAACAGCTTTACTTCAAATGCAAGCTCGGAGTGGCTTGGTCAATATAAGTCGATCGTTAAAGGACAAGTAGTTGATGAGGTCAATCGTATTCGATACAACGTATTGGATGGAGCAGATGGTAAGAGTTCTGCCGTTGACCCGGTATACTGGTATCTGCAATCGACAGATGTCATCGATTTAATGAAGCAAGCTGAAGATCAATATGCAGTGGCTTTGCTCGACCAACTGGATCGAAGCAGGAGTGGAGCTTTAAACTGGCTCGTCTTTATGAATCTGATGAATCTTCTCATTATTTTAGTTTCGCTATCTCTGCTTATTCAAGTATGGTTTACTTTCCAGGAAATGATGGCAGAAAAAGAAAGACAATATTGGTTGAAGGCTGAATTGGCCCGTTTAACGGAGCTTTCCCTGGGAATAACCGACCTGCAGCAGCTGATAAAAATGCTTATTTCAGAAATTTCCAAGCTGATCGAGGTTGGACAAGGTGTATTTT
Source organism: Paenibacillus baimaensis (assembly GCF_025567575.1). Lineage (NCBI taxonomy): Bacteria > Bacillati > Bacillota > Bacilli > Caryophanales > Paenibacillaceae > Paenibacillus > Paenibacillus baimaensis. The sequence continues at coordinate 51,156 of NZ_JAOQIO010000125.1, forward strand.
ATGTAAAAGAGACAAGGAAAAACGCTGAGCACACGGGTGATTTTATATTGCTCGGCAGTTATGCTTATAAGCAACGGGAAAATATTTCGCATCGTTTCCGTTCGGGAGAAGGCCTGATCGGTCAATGTGCATTGGAGAAGAAGCCGATATTGCTGACACAAGTACCTGATGAATATATTCAGATCAGTTCCGGACTTGGAGAACACAATCCGCTGACGATTTTTGTAATGCCGATTATTTTCGAAGAAGAGGTAGTGGCGGTAATTGAATTAGCCTCGTTCAAAGCTTTTACGCCCATACAACAAAATTTGCTTGAACTGTTGTCCACACCATTAGGTGTTATTATTAACAGCACCTCCAGTCGTCAGCGAACGGAAGAATCCCTATTGGAATCACAGCTTCTTGCCGAAAAAGCGCAATTATTAGCCGAGGAAGCACAAATACAGCAGGAAGAATTACGTGTATCCAATGAAGAGTTGGAAGAACAAACCAAAATGTTAAAGTATTCAGAAGAGAAGCAAAAACTGCAAAGTGAAGAACTGCAAGTTATTAACGATGAGATGGCGGTTAAGACCAAACGCTTGGAAATGCAAACGATGGATATTATTAAACAAAACGAAATGATCCAATTATCCAAGGACGATCTTGAGGTGAAAGCCAACGAGTTGGAGCTGGCCAGTAATTACAAGTCGGAGTTTTTAGCGAATATGTCGCATGAATTAAGAACCCCACTTAATAGTTTGCTAATATTGGCGAAGCTTCTCGTTAATAACAGGGAGGGGAATTTGACGGGGGATCAGATCGAGTCGGCTCAAATCATTTACAGCGGCGGCTTGAATTTGTTAACACTGATCAATGATATTTTGGACTTGTCCAAGGTAGAAGCAGGTAAGTTAAATGTGATGCCGGAGGAAGTTGAGCTGGAATCGATTGTCCACAATCTCAAGTATCAGTTCAATGTGATAGCACAGGATAAAGGACTGCAGTTCGAATTGCAAATAGAAGAAGGAATTCCGTGGACCCTCATAACAGATGGCCAGAGAACCGAACAAATACTCAAAAACTTTTTGTCCAATGCATTCAAATTTACATCCAAAGGAGCGGTTTCCTTGACGATCTGCCGCCCTGCAGCGGATGTTCACTTTATCAATACTACTCTCACAGCAAACAATACGGTGGCTTTTATCGTAAGTGACACAGGTATTGGAATTGTACCGAATAAGCAAAAGGCGATATTTGAATCATTTCAGCAGGCTGACGGCTCTACCATTCGCAAGTACGGCGGAACCGGTCTGGGCTTGACGATTTCCAGAGAGCTTGCCAAGCTGCTTGGCGGCGAAATTCATTTGGTGAGTGAGAAGGACGTAGGGAGCACTTTTACATTAATTCTCCCGCTTGACATGAATCATATCTCTTCTATTGGAGACCCCACGAACGGAATGGCATCCTCTAACGATATGGTTACTTCTATGGTCCATTCGTCTGAGAAAACATTATCCGAAGCTCATATGGAGCAGTCTATTACCGTCGCGGCGGCAGAAATGGTCAAAACTCCACAAGCTATCAAAGTGTTTATTGCTGATGATCGGGATCAGATCGAGCCACACATGAACGAGAAGGTAATCATGATTATAGAGGATGACAAAAGCTTCGCCAAGGTCTTATTGGATATGTCTGCTGCCAAGGGCTTCAAATGTATCGCGGCGGAAGATGGCTTCAGTGGTCTTCAGCTGATAAAGAAGTATATGCCCAGTGCCGTATTGCTGGATCTGGGTCTGCCAGATATCGATGGGCTTAAATTGCTCGAATTGCTTAAGCACGACAGCGAAACACGGCATATTCCAGTTCATATTATTACTGGCAAGGAAGATAGGCAAATCTCGCTGGATAAAGGGGCAGTCGGTTTCCTCACAAAGCCTATTAGTGTCGCAGACTTTGAGTCTGTTTTTGCCAGAATCGAAGTCATTTTGCAGGAGCGCATTCAACTGGTGCTTGTCATAGAGGATGATGCACATAATCAGAAAGCCATATATGAAATGCTCATCCACAAAAAAATAGAAATTCATTGTGTTCAAACGGGTGCGGAGGGCTTGGAACGATTGCGATTACAGGATTACGATTGTGTGATTCTCGATTTAAAGCTTCCCGACATGACTGGTTTGGAATTACTTGCGAAACTGTCCAACCTTCAGAAGACACATGTACCGCCGATTATTGTCTATACCGGTAAGGAGTTAACACAAGAGGAATACAAGGAATTGAATCATTACACGGGTAGTATTGTAATCAAAGGTGCTCATTCCCCGGATTGGTTGTTGGATGAAGTTTCTCTGTTTCTGCAGCATGTGAATAAATCGCTACCCTTTGAACAGCGTCATGGGATCAACATGCTGCACGATGGTGATGAGACTTTAAAAGGTCGGAAAATATTGTTGGTGGACGACGATTTGCGAAATACATTTGCTTTGTCCAAGCTGCTGCAGCATTACGAAATGGACGTAATTATGGCGGATAATGGTAAGCTTGCTCTGGAAATGCTGGATCAGGCTGCCGGAATTGAGCTGGTTATTATGGATATTATGATGCCCGTCATGGATGGCTACGAAGCCATGCGAAGAATTCGTGAGAATCCTGAGTTCAATAAACTGCCGATTATCGCGTTAACGGCTAATGCGATGGTAGGTGACAGAAATAAATGTATTGATGGCGGCGCCAACGATTACTTGACAAAACCGATTGACACCGACAATCTGCTTTCCTTGTTGCGAGTATGGCTGTTTAAATAAACATTTGTTTACGAAGTAAGGAAGCTCCGCAGACTATAAGGAGGGACATTCATGGTACCTGCAAAGGAAAAGCTAGCAGCTAAAATACTTGTCGTTGATGATCGTGAAGAAAACTTGTTTGCCATGGAGCAAATATTACAAACGCTAGGCTGCGAAATTTATAAAGCTCATTCGGGAAATGAAGCCATGTCATTCACGCTGCGTCATGATTTTGCATTGATTTTACTTGATGTGAATATGCCGGAAATGAACGGATTCGAGCTGGCCGAGATTTTGCGCGGCAATAAGAAGACAAAGCTCATTCCGATTATTTTTGTGACGGCTACCCATAAAGAGGAAGCGAGCGTGTATAAAGGTTATGAGACCGGCGCTGTCGATTTTTTGTTCAAACCGGTTAACACAGATATCCTGCTTAGTAAGGTAAAGGTATTTATTGAATTGGATTTGCAAAAAAAAGCGTTGGAATCGGTCAAAGCAGAGCTTGAAAGAAGCAACAAAGGCTTGGAACGATTCAGGGAGGCAGTTACCCTGTTCGAGCATCATCCAGATCTTATTTATTCATTGGACTTACTTGGAAATTATACATCGGTCAACCCGGCTTTTGAGCAAATAATAGGGGTAGCAAGCGAAGAAGTGGAACAGGGTCAGCTAAATTTCCGCGCTTTTACCTCAGAAGACAATTTACCGGGTATCGAACACTATTTTCAACAAACAGTAAACGGGAACGTGCAGCGCTATGAAACAAAAGAGATGAGCCCAAATGGTGAAATCGTCATCTATGATGTAATCAGTTTTCCTATCGTACTGGAAGTGAAAGTGGTTGGGGTATACGTCATTGCAAGGGATATAACGATACGGAAAATGTTGGATATTGAGCTATTGCAAGCTAAAGAAGAAGCGGAAAATGCGCTGCTTGTTAAATCTGAATTTCTGTCCATGATGAGCCATGAAATTCGTACACCGATGAATGGTGTGATTGGGATGGCGGATTTACTGCTTGAAATGGATCTTGAGTCAGAACAAAGAAAATATGCTGGGATTATACGGAATAGTGCGAATGCCTTAATGTCCGTAATCAATGATATTCTGGATTATTCAAAAATTGAATCCGGCAAAATGGAACTGGAGCAGGAACCGCTTGAACTGAAAGCTTTGGTCCAAGAAACGTTTGAACTATTTACAGCCGCTGCCTTGGAGCGCAACCTGATTCTGGAGTATGACATCGATGAGCAGCTTCCTCAACTTATTGCTGGCGACCCGACCCGACTTCGCCAAGTCATGATTAATTTAATCGGAAACGCTGTTAAATTTACGAAAAGCGGCGGGATTCATGTGATGGTTAATCAAATTTCCGCGCAGGACGATTCCCTTGAGATTGAATTTGTCATAAAGGATAGTGGAATCGGAATTCCCCCGCTGAAGATGGTTGATTTGTTCAAGCCCTTTTCGCAGCTGGATTCGTCGATGGCACGTAAATATGGAGGTACAGGGCTTGGGCTAGCGATCTGCAAAACGCTGGTAGAATTGATGGGTGGAAAAATTCATGCGCAAAAAGATGTTGAGCGTGGAGCCATATTTATATTTACGATTCAAACCACCGCCTTTTATTTTACGGAAATGTCCTCCATCATGAAAAAGCGGTAGTGGAAATAAGCGATCATGACTACGTCCATTTTTGTACATAAGCATTCTCAGCGGGCCGAAAGTGAGTATCACTTGCTGGTCTTCTTTGTTGTACCCTCATGCGGGATGAATGATCCTACCAGTGAGGATTTTGGTTTTTCACAAAAAGATGTCTCCTTTTTTTATGTTTATTTCAGAATGAAGATAGTACACTTACTCTAGTTTCAACCCATGTTTGTAACAAGCTTAAAGGTTAAGAGGTGATAGGTTGAACAAACAGAGGAAGAGGATTATAAATGGTAAATAATGTAAATTAAATCCTCTATAGTTTATGAAGGGATAGTCTCCATACAAATCAAATCAAAGGACAGTGATCTCATTGGATAAAAAAACAAGAGTATTACATGCACTTAACAAGCAACCGGTAGATAAGGTTCCGGTAGGCTTTTGGTTTCATTTTTCAGGTGAAGAGGCTGTGGGCGAAGCGTGTATGGATGCACATGTGCAATATTATCAGGAAACCGATATCGATTTTATTAAAATTATGTGTGACGGTTACTTTGCATTTCCGATCACAGCGGAGATCAAGGAAGCAGCGGATTGGCGTAAGCTTCAACCTCTGGGCAAGGACCATCCTTATATCAGGGAACAAGTAGAGAGAGCCAAAGGTATCAATGAGCGGATTCATGGGGAATGCTGCACGTTCTATAATATTTTTGCGCCATTCTCCTGCATTCGGTTTGGTACGTCTGACGAGCTTGTCATGCGCCACTTGAAGGAAGACCCTGAGGCGGTATTGTATGGATTGGACGTCATTGCCCAGGATCAAGCCATGCTCGCAGAGCTAATTATTACAGAAGGTCAATGTACGGGTATTTATTATTGCTTGCAGGGTGGTGAGGTAGATCGGTTCACGCACGATGAATACCGGAAGCTGGTTACGCCGAGCGATACCTACGTTCTGGAACATGCTAATGAGTATAGCGACAACAACATGCTCCATCTTTGCGGCTGGGCAGGAATCAAGAACCGACTGGAATGCTGGCAGGATTACCCGGCCAAAGCTTTCAACTGGGCTGTATATGTTGAAGAGCTTGGATTGAAGGAAGGCATGGAGCTTTTTGGCGGAAAAGCAGTACTGGGCGGATTCGATAATACGAAGGAAGGCCTGTTATACAGCGGTGAGAAGGCAGAGGTTGAGCAATTTACGGCCGATTTAATTCGCCATACTGGTAATACTGGACTTTTATTGGGTGCGGACTGCTCGCTCTCTGGTGATATTGACAGACAGCGGATCAGTTGGGTTGTTGAGGCGGCCAAGTTGGTCATATGAAAGAGGGGATTCGCTTGAACTCGCACAAGAACCCTTTACCGTATACGTTAGTTGCCCACGACAAGCATGATGAGAGGCATCATGGGGCTGTCACCATCCCGATCTATCAGAATACGTTATTTTCCTTTGCCAAAAGCGATGAACCTGGACATGCCTTCAAGTACAGCCGGATGGGAAATCCGACCGTGCAGGAACTGGAGAAACGGCTGGCCGCACTGGAATATGGTGAGAAGGCCCAGTGCTTCGCTTCCGGTATGGCCGCCATTTCTGCAGCTATTTTATCAACCGTACGTACGGGCGATCATATCATTTGTGTGGATCAGGTGTATTTTGGGACTCGGGAATTTTTTGAATTTTTTCTGACACGTTACGGAGTTGAGGTAACCTATGTGGATGGCACCTCCATTCAGCAGATATCCGAAGCCATACGTGACAATACTACACTTATTTATTTGGAGAGTCCGACCAGCTACTATTTTCAATTACAGGATTTAACGGCTTGTGTACAAGCAGCCAAAACACGCCATATTAAGACGATCATAGATAACACATGGGCTTCGCCATGCTATCAAAACCCGCTGCGGCTGGGGATTGATCTGGTGGTACATTCATTGACCAAATATGTCGGCGGACACAGTGATGTCCTTGGCGGAGCCGTCGTGGGTTCGGCAGAGCTGCTGGATAAATTGAGCCGTGTCGACCATCAGCTGCTGGGAGGGGTTATGACACCTCACACCGCCTCTTTACTGCTGCGCGGAATGCGGACCCTCCCACTCAGGATGGAACGTTTGAGCAAGTCAGCGTTGACAATGGCAGAATATTTTAGCAAGATCCCTTGCATTCATAAGGTCAACTTTCCTGGTCTTCCTGCACATCCTCAACATAAGCTGGCCGTGTCCCAAATGAGCGGCTGGGGCAGCTTGATGTCCATTGAGGTGAAAGGGACGCTGGAGCAGGCCAAAGCATGGGTCGACCAGCTGCAATATTTTAGAATCGGGCTTAGCTTCGGAGGGTACGAAAGTCTCGTTCTAGTGGTTGGTTTGGTAGCGAATGCAGTGAAGGATCATCCTGTAACGTTGATCCGGTTTAATATCGGCTTGGAGGATCCGGTTGATTTGATGGAAGATATCAGCACGATTCACACATTTTTTTCGCTTAAACAAAAGCCTGCTGTATCGGGCTAAGTCTTGATCCTATCTGTCTTCTAACCTGTTTATCGAAAAATCGGACGGTTCTTTCCCGCACCGATTTTTCGAGTTTTACGAAGTTCAGCTGCTATGCCTTATGGTATACTTTACAAGGGTGATGACATTGAGGAATCTAAAGATCAAGCATAAATTGTTTATTTTCATAATCCTGGGAGCGTTTCTAACGAGCTTTCTCGGTTGGCTGTTTGTTCAGCTTACCCAATCGTTGTATGACGAATTGATTTATCGTGAAACTACGGAAAAGTTTCATTTGTTTTCAAGTCGAATCGAAGAAAAATTAGTAAACATAGATAAATTGTCTCTTTCGATTATGTCGGATGCAGATGTACAACAATATTTATACATCATCAAGACGAATCCCGATACCTTTGAGTCCTACTATGCCGCCAATGAATTAAAGAAAAAATTACTGACCTATCATCTTTTTGATTATGCGGTTTCCTCTATTGCGATCATCGATACGAACAATAACTTTCATGGAGCCGGGTTGAATATTAACAATTTCAGTTCCTCCGACCTGCATCATTTAAAGGGAAAAGCGGAGCAGCAGCAAGGAGGAAGCGTATGGGTGGGTGGGATTGCCGAGGATAGTTCCTTCTATTCCCTTCGTGAAATCCGTGAGGTGAATGATTCCAGTATGGAACCGCTGGGGACCCTGCTGATTCGAATCTTTGCTGATAAAGTGATGTATTCCTCTTCAGATGAAAGCAGGCATTATAATTCAACCATGCTGATCATATCAGACAATTCTGTGATTTATCCCAGCCAGAGTCCAATCAACTATCAAGACTTGCATTTAAATGAAGGAGATAATTTTAGCTTGATCACGTTGAATCAGAATAAATATTTGGCTGCCTATTTTAAACTGCAATATACCGGTTGGACCTTCATACATCTGGTGCCATACGGATCGATATTTAAAAACACGATCATTATGAAAATCGCTTTGCTCGGTTTGTATGCTTTGATTCTGCTTATCATTTTATGGATAGGCTTACAGTTTTCCAGAAGTATTACGAAGCCGATAGAGAAATTGATGAAGAAAATAGGACAGGTGGAGAAAGGCAGGTTTGAGCTCGAAAGACTGGAATTTCCGGAAAATCGGGATGAAATCGGACACCTCAGCCTTAATTTCGATAAGATGATGGACAAGCTGGATACATTGATCAAAGAAAATTATGTGAAGCAGATTATGCTTAAGGACGCGGAGTATCATGCACTCAAAGCCAGGCTGAATCCACATTTTTTATATAATACCCTTGATTCGATTAATTGGTTAGCAAGGTTAAACGGTCAGCAGCAAATATCGGGGATGGTTAAAGCGCTCGGTAATCTGCTGCGAAGCACAGTGAGTGATAAGGAGTTTATAACGATCCGGGAAGAAATAAGTAACTTATCCAACTATATTTACATTCAACAATTCCGCTTCGAGGAACGGCTTCTTTACCGTATGGACATACCGGAGCATCTGCATGCGTACTATATTCCCTGCATCATTATCCAACCCATTGTGGAAAACAGTATTAAATACGGCGTCGAGTCTGGTTTGGCCGTATGTGAAATCACGGTCTGTGCCGAGGAACTGCCGGATAAGCTTCGGATTATCGTCAAAGATACAGGGCCGGGTATGGATGCGAATTATTTGAACAAGCTGGAGCTAGGAGAGGTAACGGCACAGGGAACCGGGATCGGTTTGAAAAGCATTAACGATCTTTTGAAAATATTATTTGGAGAAGAATACGGGCTGGAAATCGAAAGTGGAGCTGACCAAGGTACGGCCATTACAATCAGTCTGCCTTATACGAACAGTCTGACAAACAACAAAACGGCAATTTAAAAACAAATGCGAGGTGAATGATTTGACCCTGCAAGGTTATAAGGTGTTTCTCGTCGATGATGAGAGGATTATAAGAGAAGGAGTTAGCCAACTGATCGAATGGGACCGGCTTGGATTGTTTTTGACAGGCTGTGCCCCGGATGGTTTATCTGCTTATGATCAAATCATACAGATTAAACCGGATATTATCATTACCGATATCAAGATGCCGCATATGGATGGTCTTGAGCTCATTGAGCGCACTTTCAAGCTGCTGCCGGACACTCGCTATATTGTTTTGTCAGGTCATGGAGAGTTTGATTATGCAAGCAAAGCGATGCAATACGGAGTCAAGCATTATTTGCTAAAGCCCTGTGATGAAGTGGATATTATGGATGCTCTGCAGCAAATTATTAGTGAGCTGGATATGCAAAAAAGCAGGTTAAGCTTCTACGAACTGATGGAAAAACAGCTTGCAGAGGCGCTGCCAAAAGTAAAGGAGCAGTTACTAAGAGACTGTTTGCTGAACCGAACGTTTTTCAAGCACGAAATGGAGCATTACAAAAAAATTCTTCGTATTCAGGATGAAAAGGTACGATTAATTTTGTTTCAACTGGAGGCTGCTTTTGAATATGTTGAGTTATATGCGCTCAAAAACATTTCTGAAGAGATCATACAATTTCGCAACATCATGCTCAGCACGATAGTCGGAGACAAGTTTATTATTATGATCGAAGATATGGAGTTACCTGATATCGTGATCCTGACTAGCCAAATCAAGGAGCAATTCGAGAAGCTCTATAAAGTCGATTTGACTTTGGCGATCAGTAATCATTGCACCTTTGCAGATATTCCCCAGGTTTATCATGATGCCCTGCAGTATTTGAAATACAGGTTTTACCTCGGGGAAAGTAGTATTATCACAAGTGAAGAGATCGATTTGGAAAGGTCATCTACGGAAACGACAACAGCAAATTTGAATTACAATAACATTGTCATGGCTATCAAGATAGGAAATGCGGAAGATCTGAAGGTTGAATTAGCGCTCTTTTTTGATAAATTACATGAACTCAGGTGTGAAATTAATGTGGCCATCAGTTTTTGTATTGAGTTGATCACCACGATAGTAAGGCAAACGATGCCGGATAAAATCAATGAGAATATTACGAAAATTGTTCCGATTCTTGAGATGAAGACCTTGGAGGAAATCCACAAATATATTTTAGGAGTTTCGTGTGTCATAACCAAAGTCAATTACGAAGTCTACTCGCAAAAAAACCTGATGCTTGTGCACAGTATGGTCCAAAAAATTCAAGAGCATTTAGGAAATGAGGAACTGTCACTGCAATGGCTTGCCAAAAATTATTTTTATATGAATGTGGATTACCTGGGCAAGCTGTTTCGCAAAGAGATGCAGGAGAAGTTTTCGCAATATGTGACGAGAGTCAGGATCGATTGGGCCAAGGAGCTTATGGCGAATTACAGTCATTCCAAAGTATATGAAATTGCGGAGCAAACAGGTTTTGGCAAGGACCCGCAATACTTTAGCAATATTTTTAAAAAGTATACAGGATTTACACCTATGGAGTATAAAACGATGATCAAGCAGGGCACTCATTACTGATTTTTTAGTAAAAAGTGTCTGTTTTTTTTATTATCAATAGGTTCGAAAGCAAGTAGAATGAATTTAAAGATGCAAGCAGGCGGGGCCAACCTGGTTCATTTTGTATAGAAAATGGTTTCAGAAAATCAATGATGGAGGGTGTCGTTATGAAACAGAAAGTTACAACGATTAGTATAACTGCGTTAATGGGCTTATCTCTCACTCTTGCCGGATGTTCACAGGGCTCTACTCCTGCTGCCGGCGATTCCACAGGTAAGCAACCATCCGCAGCACCAAGCAAGGCTCCCACGAAAAATGAACCTGTTACATTAAGAATGACCTACTGGGCAGGTTCACAATTGACGGTGGATAAGAACAACGCGGTTATTGAGCTGTTCCAGAAGGCGAACCCGAATATAAAAATAGAAGCAGAGTACTATGCTGGAGATGCCTATAATGACAAAATTAATGTTCAGGCCGCTTCGAATAGCTTGCCGGATATTGTGCGGATTGATTATGCGCAAATTCAGAATTATGTCAACAAAGGTATCTTAAAGCCTCTGGATGAGTACATAGCGAATAAAACGATAGATATGACCGGCGTTGCGGATGTGAATATGAAGGGTGGCATTCTGAATGGTAAAACCTACGGAATTAACATCGGCAACAATGCGTTAGTCATGTTTTATGATCCGGAAAAGCTGGAGAAAGCCGGAGTCAAGGCACCTGGTCCGGATTATACATGGGAGCAATATGAAAAAGATATGCAGACGATCAAAGAAAAGCTGAATATATACGGCGATACACACCTGATGCAGACTCATTTTGAGGTATGGCTGAGACAGCATGATAAAGCTTTATTCAATAAAACACAAGACGCGCTTGGATATGAGGATGACAAGCTGTTCATTGAATTTATGGAACAACAGCTCCGATGGCAGAAAAAAGGTATTATAAGCCCGATGGGGGTTGAGCTTGAAATCAGAGGCTTGGAGGATGGCCCGTTTCCAAAAGGTCAAGCCGCATTCGGTGGCTTCTCTTACTGGAGCAACCACGCCGATATTATGGAAACGCAGCTGAAGAAACCTTTAGGTTTTGCGATGTATCCGGGATCTGGGGACGGCAAGGGCATGTATATGAAGCCATCCTTCTTTCACGGGATAGCAGCTTCCTCCAAGCATCCGGATGAGGCAGCCAAATTTATCGAGTTTTTCACGAATAATCTGGACGCAGCCAAATCACTTAACGCCTATTTCGGTATGCCTTATCATCCGAAACTCGTTGCCGGTATGCAGAACACGTTCAGCGACACTCAAAAAAGAGTTTCCCAGTATCTTCAAATCGTTGAGAAGCATTCAAGTGTTATTGATCCTCCTGCACCGGTCGGGGGAGCCGAAGTAGGCAAATTGTTTACCAATATTCGTGCTGAAGTGTTCTACGAAAAAATAGCGCCGGATAAGGCAGCGGAAAGATTCAGAAAAGAAGCGAATGCGATATTAGGCAAGAAAAAGTAAAGAAATGCTTGGGATAAGCCTGCGCCTGCAGTGGATAGGCTTATCCTGCTAATAATCTTAAGGGGGGATAGAGCTTTGAGTGGAGCGGACAACAAGACATTCTGGAAATCGGACAATGTGGCGGGTTATGTATTTATATTCCCTTGGTTGTTTGGGTTTCTTGTATTTTCCATTATTCCAATAGCTGCTTCGCTTTTTCTTGCTTTTACCAAATATGATATTCTGTCTCCTCCGCAATGGGTAGGCTTGGACAATTTCAAAGTCATGTTTACGGAAGATACGCGATATTGGAAATCCGTGAATGCAACATTAATTTTTGTATTTACTGCTGTACCGTTACGCCTTTGTTTTGCGCTTGCGGTGGCGATGCTGCTGAATTTAAAGCTGAAATGTCTCGGTTTTTTCAGAACTACCTATTACTTGCCGACGTTGATCGGTGGCAGTGTGGCGGTTTCGGTCATGTGGCGCCAGCTGTTTGGAACAACAGGAGCTTTTAATTCATTTCTGGAAGTGTTTTTTGGGGTAACAGACAAGGTATCATGGATTACACATCCATCTACAGCACTGATGTCGCTTATCCTGTTATCGGTATGGCAGTTTGGCTCTTCCATGCTGATTTTTCTTGCAGGCTTAAAGCAAATACCTGCCGGTTTGTATGAGGCAGCCCATGTGGATGGCGCCAATGCATGGGAGCGATTCAAAAATATTACCTTACCTATGCTGACGCCTGTGATCCTCTTTAATTTAATAATGGGTCTTATCAATGGCTTTAAGGTATTTACCGAAGGGATGATTGTAACAGGGGGAGGACCCTTTGATAAGACGTTGTTTTACGTTTTGTATTTATATGAGAAATCATTTCGGTACTATGAAATGGGTTATGGTTCCTCGATGGCGTGGGTTCTGTTGTTAACGATTGCCTTCTTTACTGCTATTGTGTTCCAAACATCCAAACGATGGGTACATTATGAATCGAAAGGGGATTAAGGCATGAACAGCTCTGTCAAAGCCATCCGATTATCTAGAAGTATTATTGTTCATGTCTTCGTTACTTTATTTGCCTTTCTCATGATCTATCCATTGTTATGGATGTTATCCAGCTCGCTTAAAGACAATACGGACATCTTCATTAATGCGCACCAATTAATTCCTTCCAAATGGAACTTTGATAACTATGTGACCGGATTTAAAGGATTTGCCGGCATATCGTTTGCTGTGTTTTTTAAAAACTCGTTTATTATCACGATTTTGTCTGTCATCGGTACGGTCATTTCATCTACGATGGTAGCTTACGGATTTGCCCGAATCCGATTCAAATGGGCACCCTTCTGGTTTAGCTGCATGATGCTAACGATGATGCTTCCGGGTGAGGTCCTCATGATTCCGCAGTATATCTTTTTTCACAAAATCGGCTGGATTAACACCTTCTTGCCCTTGATCGTGCCTTCCTTTTTTGGTGGAGCCTTCTTTATCTTTTTAATTATCCAGTTTTTGCGAGGTATACCGAAGGAATTGGATGAATCCGCACATATCGACGGCTGCGGGAAGTATCGGACTTTTATTCTGATTATGATTCCACTGTTGGTTCCACCGATTATTACGGTATCGATTTTTAAGTTTTATTGGACATGGGACGATTTTTTCAGTCCATTGCTGTATTTAAATTCACCCAAGCTGGCGACGGTTTCCTTGGCTATAAAAAGTTTTGCCGATCCTACCATGAAAACCGATTGGGGAGCTATGTTTGCGATGTCGATCTTATCTTTGGTTCCTATCTTTATTATATTTTTTGTTTTCCAGAAATACATTGTTGAAGGCATCAGCACCACAGGATTGAAGGGCTAGCACCTTACTATGAAGGGAAAGGTACATACTTATGACAACTTATTTAGCTAATGAGGACAGGTACGATTCAATGGTGTACAACCGTTGTGGGAGATCAGGACTTAAGCTGCCTGCAGTTTCATTAGGATTATGGCATAATTTCGGTGATGTCGATACGATGGCAAACGCGAGGTCGATGATCTGCCGTTCCTTCGATTTGGGAATCACTCATTTTGATTTGGCCAACAACTATGGACCTTCAGCCGGGTCGGCGGAGGAAACCTTTGGACGCCTTTTAAAATCGGAATTGTCCGCTTACCGCGATCAGTTAATCGTATCTACCAAGGCAGGTTATTACATGTGGCCAGGACCTTATGGGGAATGGGGTTCCAGGAAAAATTTGGTATCGAGTCTGGATCAAAGCTTGAAGCGGATGGGGCTCGATTATGTGGATATTTTTTATTCCCACCGACCTGATCCACATACACCCATGGAAGAAACAATGGGGGCTCTGGACCAGATCGTCAGACAAGGGAAAGCACTTTATGTTGGAATTTCGAATTATAATGCGGAACAAACTAAACAAGCTATTCAAATCTTAAAGTCTCTGGGGACTCCTCTGCTCATTCACCAAGCGACCTATTCCATGTTTAACCGTTGGGTAGAAAATGGACTTTTGGACGAGCTGGAGGAAGGTGGGGCCGGCTGTATCGCTTTTAGCCCATTGGCTCAAGGTATGCTGACGAATCGTTATTTGACCGGTATTCCGGGTGATTCCCGAGCTGCAAGCTCCAACAGTCCGTTTCTTAAGGAGCATGATATAACTGAAGAGAAATTGACTACAATCAACCAACTCAATGAGTTTGCTGCAGGACGTGGTCAGTCCTTGGCACAGCTTGCTCTTGCTTGGGTACTCCGCCAAAAGCAAATTGCGTCTGTTCTGATAGGAGCAAGCAAAGTGAGTCAAATCGAAGATAATGTAGGTGTACTTAATCGTTTATCTTTGTCTTCAGAGGAAGTAGAGCAGATTGAAGCGATATTGAAGTAGGTATTTACTATTAATTCGGTAAAACGTTAAAGTGACAGCAGAGTAAAGTGTTAATACAGTAACTTAACAAAGGAATGAACTTGCGGATTCTCTAATGAAAATAGGGCTTGCCAATAGTCGTCTTCTGTATAATAATAAGAAGTCTAGAAATTAATGCAGGGAGATCTGATTGGAAATGGCAACTACGACATTAGAGGAACAAACGCAAGAACTGGAACACATAGAAATATGGAAATGCAAACAACCTGAATGCAAAGCATGGACACGTAAGGAATTTGTAACAGAAGAATTGCCTGACTGTCCTTTATGTAAAAGCCCGATGGTACGGAGCTATAAACACTTACCGGTAATGGACAAAAAGACGAAGAAAAAGTTTCTGGTAGGTAAGGGACGCTCCAAATAGGATGAGATGGAACAAAAAGGCTGCCGCCGTTCGTGCAGCCTTTTTTGCTGCCCATAGACTTAAAGTATTCAAGCTGGGAGAGTAGACATTGCATTATCCGTGCGTTTTATGCTACAGTTACAATATTACAAACAAGGAGGTGAGGTAGGTGAATCACGAAATGGTGAACAACCGTATTAGCCAGCTGCCGATTGCTATGGCTGGCATCGTTCATACTTTTCCGAACATCGGGAGAAGTCTGTCTGATTATTCAAATACGGTTGTACCATTCGCGAGAAGACGCCTACCTTAACCGATACGGATTGCTGTACCATCCGAAGGGTCGCGGGCTTGCTGCTGCGGCTCTTTTTTGCTGTTGAGTTAGGGTCTTCATCTCTAGGAGGATCCTTTATTATGATTATTATTAACGGCCAAAATATTAAAAAATACCACGGTGCCCACCTTGTGCTGGACGGGGTTACTTTTGAAGTGCATGAAGGAGAAAAGGTAGGTCTTATCGGGCGAAACGGATGCGGAAAATCGACACTGCTGCAGCTCATTTCCAGACAATTGCATGTGGATGAAGGCATGTTGACGCTGAAGAAGGATATTCAGGTGGGATATTTGCCACAAATCCCTGTTGAATTTGAAAGTATGAAGGTGTATGAAGTGCTCGCTTATGGTTACCTGGAGCTGACGAAATGCCAGAAGGAATTAACCGAATTGGAGCACGAAATGTCCGACCCAGAGGCGGCATCGAGTCCCGAACGGCTTGAGCAGCTTCTGAAAGCCTATGCTGCCGTACAAGAGCGTTTTGAACGGGGTGGCGGCTATGAAATGGATGCCAGCATTGATCAAGTGGCCCAAGGCTTGCAAATTCCGAAGAGTGCGTACATGCGCAGCTTCAGTTCACTGTCCGGAGGCGAGAAGACGAGGGTAGCGCTAGCCTCACAGCTGATTGTTCGACCCGAGCTGCTGCTGCTCGACGAGCCAACAAATCATCTCGATCTGAAAGGCATTGAATGGCTTGAGCAGTTTTTACGGAGTTATACGGGTGCATGTATGGTTGTGTCGCATGACCGTTATTTTCTCGATCGTGTAGCTTCCAAAATGATTGAGCTGGAGGATGGAGAAGCTCATACGTATACGACCAATTACAGCGGGTATATGAAGGAAAAGGAAGAACGGCTGCTGCAGCAGTTCGCTCAGTATCAGGAGCAGCAAAAGGTGATAAAAAAAATGAAGGAGACGATTCGTCAGTTGGAGGAGTGGGGACGGGTCGGCGGAAATGAGAAGTTTTTTAAGCGAGCAGCTTCAATTCGCAAAGCGTTGGATCGTATGCAAAGGGTGAAGCGTCCGGTGCTGGAGCAGAAAACGGCTGATTTTGGGCTGGTGCCGCTGGATCGCTCCGGTAATAGAGTGGTATCCTTCGAGGCAGTATCCAAGTCTTATGGTAGTCGGGATGTGCTGTCTGGGGTGGAAGGAAGTCTACAGTACGGGGAAAAAGTAATGCTGCTAGGAGACAACGGGACAGGCAAAACGACTTTGTTCAAGCTCCTCTTGGGCGAAGAAATGCCCGATGGTGGAGAAATCAGGCTGGGAGCCCGCGTGGAAATTGGATACTTGGCACAGCAAAATGCGGTACTGGACCGCAAGCAGACGGTGCTGGACTATTTCCGCACGGAAGCTGGCTTAGAGGAAGGCGAAGCAAGGGGGATTCTTGCGAGGTATCTGTTTTACGGAACGGATGTATTCCGTCCGGTAAGCCTGCTGTCTGGGGGTGAGTGGTCACGGCTGCGACTTGCGCTGCTCGTTCTCTCGAAGCCTAATCTGCTTCTGCTCGATGAGCCGACGAACCATCTGGATATCGCTTCGCGCGAGGCGCTGGAGGAAGCTTTGGAGGAATTCCCGGGAACTGTGCTTGCGATCTCACATGATCGCTATTTTATCAATCGGCTGGCGCAGCGGGTATGGTTGTTAGAGGAGGGTAAGGTGGCCCCATATCTCGGGAATTTTGACGAGTTCAGGGCGAAGAGGCGGCAGCAGGAAGAGGAGGTTTCCGAGCGCGGAGGAAACGGTTTTGTCAGCGGTGCACGCCGGAATGGCGCGCGTGTGGAGGGCAAGCCGGACTTCCATGGCGCAGCGGGAGTCCTGTCACCGGTGGCGGAAAGCTACGACAATGCGGGAGCGAAAGCACAAGCACCGACGGGAAGTCAGAGCTCTGCTGGTGCGAAGGCTCAGGCAGCGAGCAGTCATGCCGCTGGCACTGCATCGCGAAGCGCAGCAGTTACCGCGCCGCCAGCAGCATCGGCAGCAGCAGCTGGCAGCGCCCGTGCGTCCGAGCGGCGGCGTCTGGAGCTCGAGCGACAGATCGCAGCGCTCGAAGCGGACATGGCCGCAGCAGACGCAGAGCTGCTGGAACTTGGTGCTAGTATCAGCGGCGATACAGAGCAACTGGAGGTACGATGGCGTGAGCGCGGGCTGCTACAGGAGCGGCACGACGAACTGCTCGCGGCGTGGATGGAGCTCGCGTGAGGTCATTAATTTTGGCAATTGATTTTACGCTAGTTCAATACCCCTTGACAAAATAATCTCCATTCGTTATTCTAATTAACAAATAAAAGCAAGGCAATAACCAAGGACATGAACACTTAGGGATACTGAACAGAAAGAGGGGTCACCGGCTGAAAGCCCCTTCTGTGGAAATAAGTGATTTACCCCCTTGCAGCTGCGATATGGAAATCATGCTTACTCATGAGAGTAAATATCGCCGGGAATTCCCGTTACAGAAACCAATGAGGATCTGCTTTTATCAGCAGGTTATAATCAGGGTGGAACCACGAGCACATTCGTCCCTTTTCGGAGACGAGTGTGCTCTTTTTGTTTTTTTAAATAACCAAATAACCTTTAAAAGCAATAACCAAGGATATGAACACTTATGGAAGCTGAACAGAAAGAGGGGTCACCGGCTGAAAGCCCCTTCTGTGGAAATAAGTGATTTACCCCCTTGCAGCTGCGATATGGAAATCATGCTTACTCATGAGAGTAAATATCGCCGGGAATTCCCGTTACAGAAACCAATGAGGATCTGCTTTTATCAGCAGGTTATAATCAGGGTGGAACCACGAGCACATTCGTCCCTTTGCGGAGACGGGTGTGCTCTTTGTGTTTACAAAAATGATCATAATGGAGGAGTTAACATGGCAAATCAAGTGAAAGTGAAGCTGCCCGACGGAGCTGTAAGGGAGTATGGTTACGGTACAACAATTGAGCAGATAGCAGGGTCAATTAGTCCGGGGCTAAGGAAACTTGCGGTGGCTGGTACAATCAATGGCGAAATGGTTGATTTGAATCGGTCTATTGAGCAGGACTGCGATATAGCAATCATCACACTCGATAGCGAAGAAGGATTGAAGGTATATCGCCACAGCACGGCGCATGTGATGGCGCAAGCGCTTAAGCGCATATATGGCGAAAAGGCAGTTAAGCTCGGTATCGGGCCGGTCATTGAGGATGGCTTTTATTACGATATCGATATTGAAAAACCTTTATCCAGTGAGGATCTTGCCGCAATTGAGCAGGTGATGAATAGCATTGTAGCGGAGAACCTGCCGATTGTCAGACGGGAGGTAGACCGTGATGAGGCCATTCGGATATTTGAGCGGCAGGAGGAGCCACTTAAGCTGGAGCTTATTCATGATTTGCCGGAAGCTTCGGTCATCACAATTTATGATCAAGGTGAATTTTACGATCTATGTCGTGGACCCCACCTCCCGTCTACAGGCCGTATTCAGGCGTTCAAGCTGCTGAGTGTAGCAGGTGCCTATTGGCGAGGTGATTCCAACAATAAAATGCTGCAGCGTATATACGGAACTGCCTTCCCCAAAAAACAGCAGTTAGAAGAGCATTTGTTCATCTTGGAGGAAGCGAAGAAACGCGATCACCGTAAGCTTGGCAAAGAACTGGGATTGTTTATGTTCTCAGAGGAAGCGCCGGGAATGCCATTTTACTTGCCCAAAGGCATGTCGATTCGTACGGAGCTGGAGAATTTTTCGCGCGAGGTACAGGTGCAGCAGGATTACCAGGAGGTCCGTACTCCACTCATGATGAACCGACGGATGTGGGAGCAGTCCGGGCATTGGGATCATTACAAGGATAATATGTATTTTACTGAAGTTGACGATACGCATTATGCGCTCAAACCGATGAATTGTCCGGGACACATGCTCATCTTTAAAAATACACTGCATTCCTATCGCGAGCTTCCGATACGACTTGCCGAATTCGGCCAGGTTCATCGCCATGAATTTTCGGGTGCCTTGAACGGGATGATGCGTGTGCGCACGTTTTGCCAGGATGATGCGCATATTTTTGTAAGACCAGATCAGGTCGAGGAGGAGATTGGACGCGTAATTGCTTTTATCGATCAAATTTACCAGGTGTTTGGCTTTGAGTATACAATCGAGCTGTCTACACGTCCTGAGGATTCGATGGGATCGGCGGAGCTATGGGATCTGGCAGAAGCATCCCTTCAGCATGTATTGGATCAGAGTGGTATTGCCTATCGAATGAATGAAGGTGACGGGGCCTTTTACGGACCGAAAATTGACTTCCACATTCTGGACGCGCTTAAACGCAGTTGGCAGTGTGCGTCGATCCAGCTTGATTTTCAAATGCCTGAGAAATTTGATCTTTCCTACATCGGCGAAGATAATCAGAAGCACCGTCCTGTTGTCATTCACCGTGCAGCCTACGGGTCCATAGACCGCTTCATCGGTATTTTAACAGAGCATTACAGCGGTGCGTTCCCGGTTTGGCTCGCTCCGGTTCAAGCAAAAATATTGCCAGTGTCCGATGCTTTCATCGATTATGCACTGCAGGTGAAGCAAGCACTGGAAGCTGCAGGTATTCGTGTAGAAGTAGATATACGAAGCGAAAAGCTTGGTTATAAAATCCGTGAGGCACAGCTTGAAAAGGTTCCCTACATGCTTGTAGTCGGCGAGAACGAGCGGTCAATGAATAAAGTGGCTGTCCGCAAACGTGAAGAAGGCGATATCGGATCGATGGGCATAGCAGAGATTACGGAACAAATTGCAAGTGAAATTCGAGCGAAATCGTGATCAGTATCACTGATTACAAGCTTTCTTTTCTTTCACTAAGCGGATGATTCATTTCATCCTGAGCAATACTACCTTTAGGCAGCTATGAGACATGAAGGATGTCAATTCAGAAAAGAGGGTGCATGGATGAGACGTGCCATACAGGCCGTGGTGTTTTTAATGGTAATGGTTAGCGTTGTACAGCACTCTGGTCAGGTGTGGGCTCAGGACGATAATCGTCCTTATCATTTTGGCTTTAAAAAAAGCAAGGATGGAAAGCTTCCTTCAATCGCGGAGGAGGGCTTTATGGGCATTCTTCAAAAGCATGGAGCTATTTTTTTGGGGGATACCGAGAAAAAGGAACTTTATTTAACCTTTGATAACGGGTATGAAAACGGATATACAGCTCAATTGCTGAACGTATTAAAGGATAAAAAAGTGCCCGCGGCCTTCTTTGTGACCGGGCATTATGTGAAGGATCAACCGGAGCTGGTCAAGCGAATGGCTGAAGAGGGTCACATCATTGGCAACCATTCCTGGAGTCATCCGGATATGAGCAGTATATCTGCGAGCCGTATGAAGGATGAGCTGGACAAAGTCAAAGTGGAAATAGCCAAACTGACCCCTCAAAGCGAAGTTAAGTATTTGCGACCGCCAAGGGGAATCTTTAGTGATCAGATGCTTGGAGTCAGTCAAAATATAGGCTATACCAGTGTTTTCTGGTCCGTGGCTTACAGGGATTGGGATACAAAAAAACAGCACGGCTGGAACTATGCCTATCAACAAGTGATGGCACAGCTTCATCCCGGTGCTGTCATTCTGCTTCATTCCGTTTCTCAGGATAATGCAGAGGCAATGGGCAAAATTATTGACGATGCCCGAAGTCAGGGATATGAATTCAAAAGTCTCGATCAAATGCAGTTGAAGCAATACCGCTAAGCAAATACTTTGTGAATGAATTGTTCATTCAATCAGGTTAACCGGAAACTCAGGTTAGCCTTTTTTTTCTCGGTAAATTAGCAAATACGGGCACAACCGAATGATTTGTTGAATACGGCGATAATATCCGAATCACCCTCTGCCAAGGAAATCAGATAATTAACCATTCCCTTGATTATGATATCGTTGGGCTCTTCTTTGTTGGCCTCCTGCACGATTACATCCAGAGACTGAAGCATGGTGCACATAACCATAGGGGCTTCGACATGCGATTCAATCCAACCCTTCGTTGTAAGCGCTCTCTCAATCAGGCTTTCGCGAGTTGTTTCTGAACTGCGATCTGATAAAATAACAGCTTTGGAAAGGATGGGAACGGTGGGTTTACTCAGAATCCCATAAATAACATCGTCCAGACGGTTCATTAAATATTCGGCCAGCTGCCCGCCTTCAATAGGATGTCCGAAAACGATATGGCAGAAATAAAACTCCTTGATCATCCCGTTAAATAAGTTGGCACAATCAAATGAATGCGGTCTGATTTCCGATCCATAGAGCTCAATGATACGCTGGTCAAACCATATAACGTTTTGGTTACTGTGATCAATCATTAAATCCTGTAGAGCTTTATTTAAAAAGGTGATCCCTTTTAGCTGCATCGCAATAAAATCTTTATCTTTGATGAAGGCTTCGCATTGATATTCAATGGATTTAAATAATCTTTCCCGAGCGCTTAACGAGGGGTCCTGAAGAATCTCCTCCAGATATGAGCGGTACGATTCCATATAATGATTGAAAATATGAACGAGCAATTCCTCTTTGGAATGGAAATGTAAATAAAAAGCTCCCTTGGATACTCCGGCAAGACTGACAATATCTTGAACGGATGTTGTATGGTAGTCACGTTCTCCGAACAGCTTGATTGCAGCCTGAACAATTTGTGTTTTTTTGTCATTCATTCTGTTCGACACTCCTTGTTTCCAAACTTGGTACATCACATGTATACAGCAATTGTATACGTCGAACATATTCATGTCAACATTATGACTGACTGGTCACAAAATTGGTTTAAGTAACGAAATAAAATAAAAAAAGGTTGATTTAAAGCTGTATATCCATTATTATACTTTCATAATGACCAGTCAGTCATAATGTGATTGTAACTTTAATATCATTCTTAAAGTTACGAATGAACTTACATGTACTTGAAGGAAGGGGCCACCAGCAATACGATGTTACAGACTCTCGATGAAATGAAGTTAAGCACGAGTCATTTTATGTCCATGCACCTGGAAAAAGAAGGCTTCAGTCCGCTCGTTGGCAGGCTCTTTACACTGCTTCTGTTTTCAGCAGAGCCCTTATGCTTGCAGCAGATGGCTGAGGCATTATCTGTCTCCAAGGCCGCGATCAGCGTTCAAATCCGGAATATGGTATCGCGACATTTGTGCAATAAGGTTCCGGTTCAGAATGACAGAAAGGATTACTATTACATAACGGATGATTTTGAAATCCATGTTTTCGAAACATACAAAGAGAAGATCAAATCGGTTCAACAAACGCTGAAACGGAATTTGCTCGCTTTACCGGAACAAGAAGGTCTGGATTCTGCGGATCAGGAGACATGTCGCGTTGTCGAACAAAGATTCAGCGAAATTTCATTGTTTTGTGACATATACATGTCCAGAATGAAAGGCTTCAACGAGGAATGGCTGCTCAAAAAGCAATTATTGTAATTTGATAAAGGAGTAAAATGATGAACAAATTTACTGATTTTTCTTTGAAAAATGCGGCAGCAATTATTATTATCAGCTTTATATTGCTCCTTGCAGGCACATTCTCCGCATCCACATTGAAACAGGAAAGTATGCCGGATATTTCCTTGCCGATCGTATTTATTAGCACGGTATATCCCGCTCCTCCTAAGGACGTTATGGATAATGTAACGAAGGTTATCGAGAAGCGGGTTGTGGGTGTGGAGGGTGTAAAAAAAGTTTCCTCCAGCTCGAATGATAACTTTTCGTCGATCACGGTTGAGCTAGTAAACGGCAGAAAGCCTGATGATGCGAAACGTGATATCGAAAGCTCGATCAAGGACATTGTGCTGCCAAAAGGAGCAAGTGAACCGAAAGTTTCCAAGTTTGGAAGCAGTGACTTCCCGGTATACTTTGCTGCGATTAATGGTAACGAGAATATGAACCATGACGAGCTGAACCGGATTTATAAGGATGTTATAGAGCCTACCTTAAGCGCCATGGATGGGATTGATCATGTAGATTCAATTGGACAGCAGGAAGCTACCTTGAAGCTTAAGCTGAATATTAGCGCGATCAATAATTATGGCATGACACCTGCGCTTGTTTCACAAAGTATACAAACTGCGCTCATGACGAGCCCGGCAGGTAAAGTCGATTTTAACGGAAGCTCCCAATCGGTTCGGATCGAAAGTGATTTGAACACGATATACAATTTGGAAAACATGAAAATTACGTCCCCCAAGGGTGACACGGTCATGCTTAAAAATATTTCCAAGGTTGAAGCCATTTCCGAATCCAAATATATTGCCCGGTTGGACAGCACTCCGGCTATCGGCCTCACGCTGTTCAAAGGAAAAGATGCCAATACGGTCAAATTTGCCGATGATGTTGACAAATTGTTCGCCGGCTGGAAAAAGGAATATCCGAATTTGCAATTTTCACCTGTTTACAATGCAGCTAATGATGTCAAAAAATCGATAAACGGGATGCTGAAGGAAGGGATTATGGGGGCGGTTCTGGCTTCCGTCATGATCTTATTGTTCCTGAGAAATGTGCGTATGACCTTGATCGTATTGGTGTCAATTCCTTTGTCGATCTTAACTACATTATGCGCAATGGCATCACTGGATATTACACTCAATATTATGACGCTCGGCGGTTTAACGATTGCCGTTGGCCGGGTTGTCGATGATTCGATTGTTGTTATTGAGAATATCTATAGTGAACTGCAGCGGGTCAGTGACCGTAATGAATCTGTTATTAAGATAGCAACTTCAAAGGTAGCTTCGGCGATCACCTCATCCACGATTACAACTGCAGGTGTATTTTTACCGATAACCTTTGTTGGCGGTGTATTGGGGGATATATTCAGACCCTTTGCGATTACCTTGATCGTGGCCTTAATGTCCTCACTGATCATCGCATTGACAGTTATTCCGATGCTTGCCAAATTGATGGTGCTCAAAAGTAATAAGATCAAGCATCACGATGAAGAGCAGGTCGGTAAGCTGGGTGGCAGTTATAAAAAAATATTAAATTGGTCGCTCGATAACCCGAAGAAGACGGTGCTGGCGGCGGTACTGGCGCTTATCATTTCGATAGGAGGAACGGTTCCTTTTCTTCCGATGGCCTTTATGCCGGATAGCGAAACCAATAAGCAGGTTCAGTATACGTTGAAGCTGCCACAGGATACTTCCTTTGAATCGATGGATTTGAAGGTTAAAGAAATCGAAGGGATGCTTCGGGAATCCAAGGATTCTGCTGGACAACCGGCCTTTGACTATTTTGAATCGATGGTTGGTTATGATCAGCAGAACACGAGCGGAGAACGAACACCTTACAAAGCGAGTATTATTGCTTCGGTATCAGCGGCCTCCAATGCCAAGGAAATGGCTGAAACGTTTAAGAATAAAATGATAGAGATGACCCCTAAAGGATCGGAAATTGAAGGTGCGCTGTTAGCGCCAAGCATGGGCTCTGGAGATGATTTTGCCTACCTGCTGAAAGGTGAAGACCTGAATCAGCTGATTGCCGGTGCCGAGTTGGTCAAAGCGAAGATGCGGGAATTCCCGGAGCTGACAACGATTAAAGACAGTCTGAGTGAAAAGAAGACGCAGGTCGTTGTCAGTGTAGACCAAAATAAGGCGCGTGTGTATGGTTTATCCTCGGCACAGCTGACAGACACGGTGCGATTGTGGCTTGCAGAGGCACCGCTGGGTGATATCAAATTCGACAATGTAACCTTTGAAACCAAGGTCATGGTAGATGATGATTTCAAAAATTCAATGGAAAAGCTGGGGCGCATACAGCTGACAACCTCAACCGGTGCGGTAGTCGCTCTTAATGATGTAGCCAAAATCAAACAGGTAGAGGCACCGGCAGCGATCACTAGGGAAACGCAGGAGCAATATGTGAAAATCACCGCCAAAATCGAAAGTAAAGACAAAGGTGGCGTGAGCACCAAAGTTACAGAAGCTTTGAAAACAGTAGAACTCCCTGGAAGTGTTCGTACGCAGGCACAAGGGGTTAATGACGATATTCAGGAAAGCTTTGGTCAAATGGCGGTTGCCATGGGTGCTGCGATTTGTCTCGTTTATCTCGTCATGGTTATTGCTTTTGGGAACGCGAGTGCGCCGTTTGTTATTCTCTTTTCGGTACCACTGGCTGCGATCGGCGGACTTATCGCGCTGCTGATTTCAGGCGAGTCGATCAATATTACATCACTCATTGGATTTTTGATGTTGATCGGGGTTGTTGTTACCAATGCCATCGTACTGATCGACCGGGTACAGCAGCTTCGCGCTGATGGATTATCGGTTCGTGATGCTTTGGTTAGAGCGGGCTTAACAAGACTTCGCCCCATTATTATGACCGCGGGTGCCACAGTGATGACTTTGCTGCCATTGGCGCTGGGTGTTTCGGATGGATCACTGATTTCCAAAGGCTTGGCAGTTGTTGTTATCGGCGGTTTGATCACTTCGACCGTACTGACTTTGATTGTTGTACCCGTGATTTACGAACTTATCGATAAAATGAATGTCGGAATCTCGCGGTTTATGAACAGAAATGAAAACCGAGTCGCCAAAACCCCGACAGTAGAAGGCATGTAGGTACGAGTAGCTGACAGATATATATCGAAAAGGAGCAACATTCCATGAAACCATTTAGGGTCAATCCAGTTCATACAGGTGTAAAAGCTATGGGATTAATGTTAGTTGGAGCGGTCATGCTTGCAGGCTGCTCCGAAACGCCCAAAGCCCAACCGGCACAGGCTACTGAAGTACAGCTCAAACAGGTTAAGGTAAACAAAGTGGCGAAGCAAAAAATAAGTGAGCCTTTGGAGCAGGTGGCTGATATAGCCTCCTCCATTCAGCTCGATGTGTCAGTCAAGGTAGGCGGCGATGTCAAGGAAATATTGAAGAAGCGTGGAGATAACGTCGAAAAAGGTGAAGTGATTTTCAGACTTGATCCAACCGATGTGCTGATATCCAAAGAAAAAGCGACTGTGACGATATCCTCAACGAAAGAGCAGCTGGTGAAAGCGCGGGAGGATTTGGCTAACAGCAAGCAGGATTTGCAGAACGGTATCGTGAAGCTGGAAGCGGCAATTAAGGAAACCGATAAGAATTATAATAAAATGCGCAACGACTTTGATTTGGGGCTATCTACGAAATTCCAACTGGAGCAGATAGAAACCCAGTTAAACAATCTTAAGCTTGATTTGCAGAGCAGCCAGCAGAAACAAAAAACGCTGGAAACGACTAATTCCTTATCACAACTGGAACAGGGCTTACTAATATCGGATGTGTCAATTCGAGAGGCCGATCGGACATTGGAGCATATGGAAGTGAGAGCAAGTGTTAGCGGAGTGCTGACGGATTTGCCGATTGAAGTTGGCATGATGCTTCCAGCGGGCTTCCGTGCTGCACAAATTCAGCAGCTGGACCCTATCAAGATCAAAGCTGAGCTTACCGAAGAGGCGGCGGCGCTAGTTCGCGGGAAGCAAGAGCTATCCTTTTACATATCCGGTTCAACTGAAAAATATAAGGCCAAAGTGAGCTATTTGGCTGATGTTGTCAGCACCCAATCCAAAGCCTACTCGTTGGAACTTGAATTGCCCAATCAGGATCGCAAGTTCAAGCCGGGAATGAAGGCTCAGGTTCTGCTGACAGAGGATCAGGATCAAATCGTAGTCACCGTGCCTACCTTAAGTATTGTTCGTGAAAGTGGAGAGAGCTTCGTATTTGTTATGGCGGGAGATACCGTGGAGAAGCGTAAGGTCACGCTGGGTCGTTTAAGTGATACGTATCAAGAGGTCATAAGCGGTGTCAAGGAAGGTGAACCGTTGGTAACCTCGGGGCAGAATCAACTGAAGGATAAAGAAAAAGTACAGCTAGCTCAATAAACCATGTTTGTCACAGGAGGAGAACGAAACGAATGAATAGAAGGTTAACCGTCATCGTAGCATCAGCCGTGTTATCGGCATCGATCACTGGCTTCATGAGCCCTGCTTTTGCAGAGGTAGCCGTAACCACGAGCTTGGGAACGAATAGTTCTGTACCCATCAGCGAACAAACAGCTTCAAGGCTCAGTCCTGCACAAACCGTTCAACCCATTGCTGCCGTATATCCATTGACGGATGTATTGAATGTACAGATCAAAAGTGTTTTGACAGAGGAAATTCTCGGAGGTACCCGGATCGGTATTGTGATCAAAATGGAAAATACAAGCACCTCGATCACCAAGGTTCCCGATTATGAGGTTCGTGCACGCACCAGCAAAGGGATAACCTATACGCTGCAGCCAAGCACAGCGAATCCAAGAGTCATACAGCCCCAGACCACAACCGATATTAGCTACATGGTCGTACTGGATCGTGCTGAGAAAATAACCATTAGTGAAGTCAATTGGACGGATGTAGATTACTATGTATATCCCAAGAAAGAAACACTCATGGCCTCAGTCCCGATTACGATCCAGCCTTGGCATGGTGTAGATACGTCCATGACTGATTCGGCTGCGATCCGCAAGTGGTCTGACGCTTTCCGGATTCCTGCATTGGATTCCCCAATCGAATACACACCCGTAGATATTCATAAGGAATCTACTAAGACGGGTAATGTATATGTCGTTCAATTACTGGCTTATAACCCGTCGAGTCAACGGGAAACCGTACCCGATTTTGCCATAGATGGGAAAAACGATAAAAAGGTGTTCATAGGCAGCCGATTAGAGAAAGATACGATTCAATTGGATGCCAAAGAAGAAAAGTATATGCATTACGCAATTCCAACCGATCAGGATACAGAGCTGCTAAGCTTAAATCTGTTGACTGCTGAAAGCTTTACATCAGGAGCTTCCAACGTGGTTAGTTATCAAGTGGGCAGACTGAATATATTGCTCCCGGGCGATGCTGCTCCACAAAATTATGAAGCTTATGCATTAGGCACCTCCATGAAATTCGATATGCGAAGTGAACTTATCCATCCGGATTTGCAGGTTTCATTGGTTGAGCTTCATATGAACGATAACCAGGATGAAGGTAGCAAGCAAGTAACAGCTAAATTCCGTTTGTATAACCAAAGTGCCCGACCGCTCGCTATCCCCATGTTTCAAACGGAATTGATCGGCAGCGGAGGTTACCAATACAGTGGCAGACGGCAAGTGCTGGCGGCAACGTCTGTACTGCCCAACACCGGAACGACCATCAATTACACGTATGTGGTACCAGCGACCGAGACTGGAACGGGGCTTGCCTTAAAGCTTCAGGATACAACGGCACAAGCACCGTACAAATCAACGATTGCCGCTTACAGTGTGAATTTACAAGCACCGGACAAAGAAGACAAATTTAGTCTGTATCCGTTTAATGTAGCGATCGAACGTTGGGACATTTCCTTCTTGTTCAATTCAGCGACTCATCAATATACGTATAAAGGCAAGTTTTCCTTCGATATTGAACGCATCAAAGAGACCCAGGTAGATGAAAGCTTCCCGCAGCTTCAATTTGAACTGCATGATTCATTGGGAAGGCTCGTGGGCACCTCTGTGAAATCGTTGATTGGGCAGGAACGCCTGGTTACTGGAGAGAACAATATTGCCTTTACCGGAAATTCTGAACAATTCGACACGCCGCTGACTTTAAAAGTATACGAGATATTCAAAACGGAAAATGGAGATGCCAAACGTCTATTGACTGAATTAAGCAGATCGTGATCTTAGCCTACTCAAAAGGAAAAATAAGATCGTGACTGTTCGATTAGTCTGGATCGTTCCAGAATGATACTATTCGCATCAGGTAGCTGCTTGCTATTCTGATTGTAGATTTGAGTGACAAGGTCATGTAAAGCGGCTTTGACCAACTCACACCGCTCTGTTCCCCATGCTTGCTGTTTGGTATTGACAAAAGCAAACGCATCGGTAATGGAAAGTCCCTTTAATTTGATTAAAACCGAAGCCCATTGGATCAGGTCGAATTTATTGCCGCAGCAGGGGAGATTCCATTCTGCCCAACCATTCCATCCGCGGCTGGATATTTTCAATAATCCGCAGGAGCCATTGGAAGTGATTTGCGAGATTCGGCTTTTCAATAGAAGACAATCAAATTGGTAAATCTCCATGGAACCGATTTTGTAGGGTACCAAGGAATGTTCAGTGGGTACGGTCAATGGGTCGGCGAGCTTTAGCATGATACTTGCACTCCTCTACATTTTTTGAATTTGGACAAACCAAAGGAAGCCCGAGAGCAGAGAAACTCTACTCTCGGGCTTCCTTTGCATGAATAAATAAGGTCAGGGAGACACGAGTGTGCTTCTCTCTCAATTCGCTTACGAGGTTAGCTGTCGGATTCGGGCTTGAGAGTGCCCTACCCCCGGGCATCGAAGATGCCCAGAGGATTCACCCCTATAAGCTATTTATCATAAATAGCTTAAACTGGGTCCCCCGTTTCCCTATATGGGAATTAAGCGTTGAAAATGGATGATATGGAGTTGTTAAGTTAATGAAATGTATCATACGCTGGGCGTTAAATAATGTAAAACCCCAATCCGCATCATAATTAAGCCTTTTTTGCTTAAAAGCTCGATGAAAGCGGAATCAATCCTGATTTCCCTTTATTATCTATATCTATGCTAGCTCATGCTGGGTATTTGAATATTTCTTCGTAAAATGGAGATATCGAGAGATGGATGCAGATATCGAGAGCATGAAAAGGATTTGGATGCTATGCAAGTCAATTATAGCCTTGTATGCCGTGCGGTATTTATTTACAGTGTTAAGCGGCTGGCGTATGATACATCTCATGATTCCAAACAAAGTTTTCCAAGTAACGGCTGAACATCTTCAGCCCTATGAACCGGTTCATAGGGGAACGAGAGCGTCGTTTTTATGAGAGAGGATGATGAAGCTTGTGATCGTGTTCAACGACCATGAGGTATATATGAAATGTAGATTTGTAGGGATCGTCTGTAATTGAAAATGAAACATGCACTTTATCGCTGAGTCCTTGAATTTAAAAGGAACGGGGGAACCAAAGAAGCGCGTAATCCCTGATTCGTTAATTCGTAGTCAGATACACGAGCTTCATGGGGTGAATCCTCTGGGCATCTTCGATGCCCTGGGGTAGGGCTACTCTCTAGCCCGAATCCGACAGCTAACCTCGTAAGCGTATAGGGAGAGGCAACAATTGTCGTGCGTAAGACACGGTTTGTATAACTGTGTTTTCAGAAGCCACGAGAAGAGTTCCGCTCTTTTCGTAGGCTTCTTTTTGTTGTCTCCTTTTTGACATCATAGGAGGAAGATTGAAATGGAACAACAGGAAGTCATTTTGGTTTCGGCACCCAATAAAACGGGAGAAGGCTTCATCCTTCAATTGCTGAAGCAAGGCTTGCGTTTTGCAGCTATTGCCAACAACCAGGGAGAAAAGCAAAGACTGGTCAATATTGGTGTAAAAAATATTGTAATGGTAGATACTACAGAACAAATCAACTGGACTCTTCCAGAGTTTACTATCGGGAAGGTGTTTATTTTTGAGCGAAGCCTGAATCTGTGCTGCCGTTATATTCAAATGTGCCGCAGATGGACCTCCAAGCCTATTTATGTCATTACCCATACGAGTAATCCGCGTCTGGTCTACAAAGGACTCGGCGCTGCCTATGTGATTCATACGACGAGCGAGGATGTTTCCTTTTTAATTCAAACACATGTGAAGTAAGGGCAAGCTTCTAATAATGTATATGCAAAACTCAGATAATGCTTACGAAGAAAGCTTCCTAAAGGAAGCTATTAGGAGGGGTAACCATGTTGGATCTATATATGGTACTGATGCTAGCCATTGCTTACACGCTGTTCAGTGGATTTTTGTTGTGGTGCGGGCGAGTTATTGAAGACTCAGGAGGCGAGCGTTTATGATTGTTGTCATTATTTTCACAGTATTTATTTTTCTTTATCTGGCCTACGCCTTGGTTAATCCAGAAAAATTTTGATTTATTAAATTTCTTACGAAAACTCAGCACATGCTTACGAAGAAAGTTTTGCTAAAGCAAAACTCTAAGGAGGAAACAAACAAATGGGCATTTTGCAAATTACCGTCGTTATTGTCATTTTGGTGCTGTTGGTTAAACCTGTAGGCACCTATCTCTATAACGTATTCTCTAATGAAGCGAATCGGACTGATAAGTGGTTCGGGTTCATCGAAAGACCGATTTTTGCAATGATTGGTTTAAAGGAACGAAAGGGTATGACCTGGAAAACCTACGCGCTCAGTTTTATTGTTACGAATATCGTACTCGTGGCCATAAGCTATTTGATTTTGAGGCTGCAAAAATATTTGCCGCTTAATCCGAACGGGATTGACAACATGGAAGAAACGCTGACCTTCAATACGGTCATCAGCTTTATGACCAACACGAATCTGCAGCATTACAGCGGGGAGTCGGGCTTGTCGTATTTTTCACAGATGGCTGTCATTATCATGATGATGTTCACCTCGGCAGCAACCGGGTTTTCCGTAGCCATTGCCTTTGTCAGAGGAATTACGAGTAAAGGGGAAACGATAGGCAATTTTTTCGAGGATTTTGTAAAAGCGCATATTCGTGTATTTTTCCCGTTTGCTTTTGTAGTGACTCTTCTGCTTGTGGCTCTTCAGGTTCCGCTGACTTTGCAGCCTACAATAACCGCAACAACGCTGGAGGGGGCCGAGCAGCAAATAGCTATCGGACCGGTGGCGGCACTGGAATCGATCAAGCATATCGGTACGAATGGCGGCGGATTTTTTGGAGTGAACTCGGCTCATCCATTTGAGAATCCGAATCCGCTGACCAATGTGATTGAAATTTTATCGATGTGGGTTTTATCTGCTGCGCTTCCTTACACGTACGGCTTATTTGCCAAAAACCGCAAGCAGGGTTGGGTTATTTTTTCCTCGATGATGATCTTATTTATTATGTTTCTGTCCCTTATTTATGCTGCGGAATCGAGCGGTAATCCCGTCATGAACAGATTGGGCATCGATGCAGCACAGGGCAGTATGGAAGGTAAAGAGGTCCGCTTTGGTATCCCGCAATCGGCACTGTTCGCTACAGTAACGACAGCGGCGACAACTGGCAGTGTCAATACGATGCACGACACACTAACACCGCTTGGCGGCATCACGCCAATGGCTCTCATGATGCTGAACTGTGTATTTGGCGGTAAGGGCGTTGGGCTCGTTAATATGCTGATGTATGCAATTTTGGCGGTATTCCTGGCGGGGTTAATGGTCGGGCGAACACCGGAGTTTCTCGGTCGAAAAATAGAAGCACGCGAAATCAAGCTGATTGCTATTGCGATTCTGGCGCATCCACTCATTATTTTGGCGTCAACCGCAATTGCGCTGGCTACTGATTTAGGAAAAGCGGGAATAACGAATCCGGGCTTTCATGGCATTTCACAAGTTTTGTATGAATTTACATCCTCCGCGGCTAACAATGGTTCAGGATTCGAAGGATTGGGCGATAATACGCCATTCTGGAATATATCTACGGGAGTTGTGATGCTGTTCGGCCGCTATATTTCGATGGTAGCGATGCTGGCGGTAGCGGGGTCGATGCTGCGCAAGCAGTGGGTTCCCGAAACTATCGGTACTTTTCGCACAGATAACCGTTTGTTCGCCGGTATTCTAATAGGAACTGTTTTAATTATAGGCGCTCTGACGTTCTTGCCTGGTATTGTATTGGGCCCGATAGCCGAGCATTTGACGATTCGTTAATGGAAGGAGTGGACATGATTCATGCAAACCAATAGAAAAAAAAGCTTATCTGGTGACATCCTTCGCAATGCCGTCAAAGACAGCTTTGTGAAGCTGAATCCGATGACGATGATGAAAAATCCGGTCATGTTTGTTGTTGAGGTTGGCACCTTGATCGTGCTGCTGATGACGATTTTTCCAGGATATTTTGGTACGGGTCAAAGTACGGGTTTTAACGTAACTGTATTTGCGATTCTGCTCTTCACTCTGCTGTTTGCAAATTTTGCAGAAGCACTTGCTGAAGGCCGCGGGAAAGCACAGGCCGATTCACTGAAAAAATCCAAAAAAGAGATCAGCGCCAATAAAGTGGTGAACGGAGGATTGAAGCTGGTTCCGTCCACCGAGCTGCGTAAAGGAGATATCGTCGTTGTTTCTCAAGGAGAAATGATACCGGGCGATGGAGAAGTGATTGAAGGATTGGCTTCTGTAGACGAATCTGCCATTACAGGAGAATCGGCTCCGGTGATTAAGGAAGCAGGAGGCGACTTCAATTCGGTAACAGGCGGTACCCGTGTTGTCAGTGACAAGATCAAAGTGAGAATTACGAATGATCCTGGGGAATCGTTTATCGACCGGATGATTGCTTTGGTTGAAGGTGCCAAGCGGCAAAAAACACCGAATGAAATTGCGCTGAACACGCTGCTCACCAGTTTGACGTTGATTTTCCTTATTGTTGTCGTCACCTTGGCTCCGATTGCCAAATATCTGGACATTCAATTGGATATACCGGTATTGATTTCTTTGCTGGTATGTTTGATCCCGACGACAATTGGCGGTTTACTATCAGCTATCGGGATTGCAGGGATGGACCGCGTGACCCAGTTTAATGTTCTTGCCATGTCAGGTAAAGCGGTCGAAGCCGCTGGGGATATTAATACGATGATTTTGGATAAAACAGGGACGATTACATTCGGTAACCGGATGGCCAGCGAGTTTACTCCTGTAGACTCCGAGAACATGGCGGTTTTGGGTGAATGGGCTGCAATCAGCTCGCTCAAGGATGAAACACCGGAAGGGCGTTCGGTGCTGGAATTAATGAAAAAGCAAGGAATGGCCTATGACAGCTCGATTGCCGAGGACGGGGTATTTATCGAGTTTAAAGCGGAAACCCGGATGAGCGGGATCGATTTGTCAGATGGACGTAAGGTACGTAAGGGAGCTGTGGATTCGGTAAGAAAATGGGTGGAATCTCAAGGTGGAGCCGTTCCGAGTGATCTGGAGCTCAAAGGCAACACGATTGCATCAGAGGGCGGTACACCGCTCGCTGTAGCAGTCGATAACCATATTCTTGGGCTCATATATTTGAAGGACACCGTGAAGCCGGGGATGAAGGAACGGTTTGAGCAGCTTCGCAGGATGGGCATCAAAACGATCATGTGTACGGGTGACAATCCGCTGACTGCAGCTACCATTGCCCGCGAGGCTGGTGTGGATGAGTTTATAGCCGAGAGCAAGCCTGAAGATAAAATTGCCGTTATCCGTAAAGAGCAAGCGGAAGGAAAGCTGGTTGCAATGACTGGTGACGGTACGAATGATGCTCCGGCACTTGCACAAGCGGATGTAGGGCTTGCGATGAACAGCGGTACGACAGCCGCCAAAGAAGCAGCCAACATGGTTGATCTGGATTCGGACCCATCCAAAATTATCGAGGTAGTGGCAATTGGCAAGCAGCTGCTGATGACGCGTGGTGCTTTGACAACCTTTAGTATCGCTAATGATGTGGCCAAATATTTCGCTATCATCCCGGCTATGTTTACGCTCGCGATTCCACAGATGGAGGCACTCAATATTATGAGGCTCGGCTCCCCATTGTCAGCGATTTTGTCAGCCTTAGTCTTCAATGCAATTATTATTCCGCTCTTGATCCCGCTTGCTATGCGAGGGGTTGGCTATAAACCGATGAGCTCAAATAAGCTCCTGCAGCGTAATCTGTTTATTTATGGATTTGGCGGGATCGTAGTGCCGTTCTTAGGCATCAAGCTTATTGATCTGATGGTGCATTTATGGATTTAGAAGTACGGTGAATCTTGATCTCGCAGCAGTATCAACATCTATCAGAAAAGAGGGTATAAAAGAATGGATAAATCGGAACATGCTGCGTCAAGCACAGCTAGCTTTTCTTTGGGAATCGTGATTCGGGTTAGTCTAGTATTTCTTGTATGTTGTGGAATCATTTATCCTCTGGTATGCACCGGGGTCGCACAGGTGCTGATGCCCGCAAATGCGAATGGCAGTATGATTTACAACAGCAAGGGACAGATCGTGGGCTCGGAACTGATCGGACAAAAGTTTGCTGATCCCAAATACTTTCAAGGCAGAGTATCAAGTATTGATTACAAGGCAGAGGCTTCAGGGTCCAATAACTATGCGGCATCCAATCCCGACATGTTGAAGCGAACACAGGAATCGATTGAGGACTGGAAGACCAACAATCCTGCTGTTCCCGTGAGTCAATTGCCAATTGACCTGATTACCAACTCAGGCTCGGGACTTGATCCGCATATCAGTCCGCAATCGGCTCTCGTTCAGGTTCCAAGAATCAGCAAGCTGAACGGAATTCCCGAAGCCAAGCTGCAGCAGCTTGTAGAGCAAACGACCGAAGGAAGGGACTTGGGATTGTTCGGTGAACCCCGGGTCAATGTGTTAAAATTAAACTTGGCATTGAGCGCCTTGCTGAAGTAGCTCTTTATAGAAGGAAAAGTTCTGGTAAAGCTATGGCTTTATCGAGCTTTTCCTTTTCCTCATCCTATGAGTGGACACATATAAACGATCGAATCAATGTGCATGGAGGCGTTCATGGAAAATTTTAAACGCAAAACACCAGAGGAGATTTTGTTATCGATTTCCAAGCTGCATAGAGGTCGATTAAAGGTATATATTGGTGCGGTCAGCGGTTCGGGGAAAACGTATCATATGCTGCGTGAAGGTCAGCATTTGAAAAATCAGGGTATCGACGTGGTAATATGTGCCGTGTCCACCATGCAGCGTCCCGAAACGGTCGAGCAGATCGGAGATTTGGAACGGGTTCCAAGCATACATTGGATGAAAGAAAATGTTGAAAAAAAAGACTTGAACCTGGATGCACTCATTAAACGTAATCCCGAAGTGGTATTGGTAGATGGTTTGGCTCATCGCAATCGCAAGGATGCCCAGTACGCCACACGTATGGAAGATATTCGATTCTTAATCAACCACGGGATTAGCGTGATCTCAACAGTCAACGTATACGAGCTGGAAGGGGTTACGGAATTAGCCAGGAAATTAACGGGAGTGGAAGCCCAGGAAACCGTACCTGCAGATACACTGGAAATTGCCGATGAAGTTGTACTGATCGATGCCACGCCGGAAACCTTGTTAAATCGGGCAGCGGAGGGGCACCTGCATTTTGGCAAAGGATCTGCTTTATTCAAGAGAGGTAATCTGGCTGTGCTGCGGGAATTGTCTTTGCGATTAATGGCTGAGGGTGTAAATGAATCCCTGGATAAGCATAGAGATGAGTTAGGTTTGATAGGTCCCTCTGGTGCAACAGAGCGTATTCTCGTATCAGCGCAGTACCATTGGAATGGATCGATCTACGTACGAAGAGGCCAGCAAATCGCCAAACGTCTGAATGGCGACTTGCGAGTGGTTACTTTTGTCAATCCTCAAAAAGAGCTGTCCAAGGTGGAAGCGACCTTCAAGCGGTCCATCGTCAAATTGGTTAAAAAGGTAGGCGGAGAGTTCGACGAGCTTCCGCTTTGTGCCCGTCGTGCCCTGCCCAAGGTTCTTGTTAAGTACGCTCTGGATCATAACGTAACCCGAATTGTTCTCGGTCATTCCAAGCAATCACGCTGGGTGGAGTTCTGGCAAGGCTCTATCGTCCACGATATGTTGAAGCAAACGAGAAATATCGACATCTTCATGGTAGCAGATCGCGCGGAGCATGAAGGGGAGCGAATTCTGCCTGCCAGGCTATCGAAACCTAAGGAAGAGGAAGAGTGGTTTCGCCGCTTGAGTTCTCAGGAGGTTGAACGCAAAATTATGCAGATCAAACGCGGAACATTTAAAGTGTATATAGGCGCTGCGCCAGGCGTGGGCAAAACGTACACCATGCTGCGTGATGGCAACGATCTCGATAAAAAAGGAATTCAGGTGCTGATTGGTCTGCTGGAAACACACGGTCGCAAGGAAACGGCAGCACAGATCGGCGCACTGGAGCTGATTCCACGTAAGGTTATGGATTACCGGGGAACTCGTCTGGAGGAAATGGATGCAGAAGAAGTGATCCGGCGTAATCCGGATGTGGTTCTTGTCGATGAATTGGCACATACGAATGTACCGGGAAGTAAAAATAAGAAAAGGTACGAGGATGTGCTTGATATTTTGGCGGCAGGGATCTCCGTCATTTCAACCGTCAACGTGCAGCATCTGGAAAGCCTGAATGATGCTATAGAACAAATTACGGGAGTCCGTGTCAGGGAGACGGTTCCAGATCATATTCTGAGACTTGCTGACGAGGTTCAACTGATCGATGTAGCTCCGCAATCGCTGCAGCAGCGGATGAGAGAAGGCAAAATCTATGCGATGGAAAAGGTGGATCAAGCCATTAACAATTTTTTTAAAACCGTTAACCTGATTGCCTTGAGGGAGCTGGCCTTGCGAGAAATCGCGGATGATGTGGATGAACGTCTGGAATCCTGGGAGAGAAGCAATTCTCTGCGTGGTCCTTGGCGCAGACAGGAGGTTATTTACGTATGTATTGATGCCACCCCACAGGCAGAGCGCTTGATACGTCGAGGCTTTCGAATTGCCCATAGATTGAAAGCGGCCTGGTATGTCACCTATGTGCAAATCTCGTCCACAGATGAATTACTGGAGCGCGTTGAGGCGCTAAGGAAGCTGACAAGCCGCTTGGGTGGAACCTTTGAAACGCTGAAGGCTGAGCATCGCAAGCAAATACCCGAGGCTTTGGTAAGTAAGGCAAATGTCTACAAAACCACGCAGATCATTATGGGACAGTCAAGGCTATCGATCTGGAAGGAGCTGTGGCAAGGCTCGATAGTGAAAAATCTGCTTCGCCGCGCAAGGCATATGGATGTGCTGGTAGTTGCGGATTGCGAGATCGATACCAGAATTCTTAACAAAGCATAGAAGCTGTAGTCCATAGGTAAAGCTTCGTTTATCGGGATGTTCAAGAAATGTTGTTATACAGGGCTCGCCACTAATGGTATAATTTTAAAAAATCGATAATGAGGTGACCTTGTTTGGCTTACAATTTTGATCAATTAAACGATAGACGGAATACTCGCTCATATAAATGGGATCAAGGCGGCAAGCTGTTCGGGGAACCGGATATTCTCCCGCTATGGGTAGCTGATATGGACTTTTTGGCTCCTCCTGCCATACAGGAGGTACTGAAGCAGCGTGCCGAGCTGGGTATTTATGGATATGCAATCCGCACGGACAGTTATTTGGAATCGATTGTAAACTGGTTTAAACGCCGTCATAATTGGGATATTGAGACCAACTGGATAACGGATTCACCAAGTATCGTGACCTCGCTAAGTCTGGCAGTGGAATTGTTCAGCGAGCCAGGTGGACAGGTAGTCATCCAATCTCCTGTGTATTACCCTTTCTACGATGTGATTCAAAGCAATGGACGTGTTGTTGCCAAAAACTCGCTGCTTCTGCAAAATGGGCGCTTCGAGATGGATTATGAGCATTTGGAGTCATTGTTCAAGGGAGGCGCCAAATTGCTGCTGCTGTGCAGCCCTCACAATCCGGGAGGACGTGTGTGGGAGCGTGAAGAGCTGCTCAAGCTGGGAGAGCTTTGCCTGCAGTATGGGGTAATCGTCGTCTCCGATGAGATTCATTGTGACCTGACCTTCCCGGGACACCCTCACATACCGTTCGCATCGTTGTCTCCTGAGCTGGCCGACATCACGATTACGTGCCTGGCTGCTACCAAAACGTTTAATTTGCCAGGACTGCACACATCCTTTATCGTGACCTCTAACACCAGCCTCAAACGGACAATCGATCAGCGTCTCAAAACACTCAGCCTGCATATGGCGCAGCATTTTGCACAGGATGCCGTTGAGGTTGCCTATAATGAAGGCGAAGCTTGGCTCGATGAAATGATGGTCTATGTCAAAGGAAACCTGGATTACACACTTGGCTTTTTGGCTGAGCATTTACCGGAAGTAAAGCCGTTATATCCGGAGGGTACCTACTTATTGTGGATGGATTGCCGGGAGCTTGGAATGGACATAAAAGGGCTTAAGGACTTGATGTTCCGTCAGGCAAAAGTGGCATTTAGCGAAGGATCCGTATTTGGGACCGAGGGAGAAGGCTGGCTGCGTATCAATCTGGCTTGCCCAAGATCGATTGTGGAGCAGGCGCTTAGGCAGTTCTGCGATGCTGCAAACAGCAGTAAGCGCGGATAAGCAAGGTGAAGCAGATTCAAAAAGCGGAAAGACACAAATAATCGTAGAGCAGCCACAAGTGGGCTGCTCTTTTTAAAAGGTGGTCACAAATTATGGTCGAGTGCCCTCATTGCTCTCAACAAACGGAGTTTAAGCGACTTTGCTCTCATTGTGGTGGAATTGTCATCCACACAACGGAAGAAAAATTTAATCTGATGGCTGATTCCGTTCAGAAAGTGCTTCAAGTAGAAGCTACCAAAAGGAAAAATAAAAAGTCAGTAAGAAACCTTGTATATATCGTGATCATCTTGGCCGTATTAACGTTGATTATGGGCTATGTGGCGTTACGGATGTAACGGTATCTAACAGGTATCTACAAGATATCGTCGGCTATCCCTTAACACTTCCGGCTGTCATGCCTTCAATCAGGAACCTCTGGATCAAAGCAAAGATCAGGATGATCGGCAATATCACGATGACACCGCTTGCCATCAGTCCGCCCCAATTCGTGGAGCCCATGCTTTCCATCAGCTCAGCGATCCCGACCTGAACCGTCTTGGCTGAAATCGAGTTGGTCAAAATCAATGCGTACTGGTAATCGTTCCAGCCAAGAATGAACGCATACAGGCTGATGGCTACAAGTCCTGGCAGCGCGAGAGGAATGATCACGGTGAATAGTGTTCGCAGCTTTCCGGCCCCGTCCATGTAGGCAGCTTCCTCCAGCTCGATAGGGATCGTTTTGAAAAAGCCGCTCATGATCCAAACCCCAACCGGGATCGTCAATGTACCATAGATAAGCACCAGAATCGATTTCGTGTTTAATAGAGAAAAGGCGGAAGCCATCTTATACCATGGAATCATGATAAGCGGACCCTGGATCATTTGCGCCAGTACGATTAGAATAACGACGAGTCCGATACCGGGAACCTTATACCTCGCCAGTCCATAACCGCTGATGCAAGCAATAAAGCCGGTAATGAAGGCAGTAATGGCACAGACAATGATGGAATTCATAAGCAGTCTGGTTAGCTGCAGGCCCTTATCGTTCAGCGCCCACAGGTAATGCGACCACGTAGGCTCCTGTATCCACCATGTGGGGATGGTCGCGAACATTTCGGTATCTTTTTTGAACGTCGTATCGATCAGCCAGAAAAAGGGCAGCAGAGTAAAAGCCATCAATAGCAGCAGCCAGATGTATTTGGATATGTGGTGTACAGTGGATTCTTTCAGGTTCAGCCCCTCCTAGTCCATATTTCGGCCGAACAGCCGAGAATAAAGCATAACAATGATGATGACGAGCAGCATGGACAAGGATGCAATGGCTGAGCCTTTACCCAAATCAAAATATACAAAAGAGTTCGTATACAGGTAGGTCGGCAGTATGCTGGTGGCATATCCAGGTCCGCCGCCGGTCAGCGCCCAAATCATCTCGAATTTCGTCCAAGAGGACACAAGGCTGACCAGTCCGGTGACATACATGATCGGCTTGAGCAGTGGCAGTGTAATGCGGGTGAACCGCTGCCAGGCTGTAGCTCCATCCACATGGGCGGCCTCCAACATTTCCTTGGAAATTCCTGTAAGTCCTGAAATGAGCATCAGTGCGATGTAGGGGAATCCCTTCCAAGCAGAGGTGAGCAGAAGAGCGGGCCAAACCAGCGTATCGTGGCCGAGCCAGATGACATCGTCCTGGATCAGATGCAGACTTTTTAAATAATAATTGAATAACCCATAATGACCGTCATAAATCCATTTCCATACGATGCCGATAATGACCACAGGGGACACCCAAGGAACCATCATCAGCCCCCTCCATAAACCGCGCCCACGGATTTTGGAGAACAGAATCAAAGCAGCCGGGATGGCAATCAGAAATTGCAGTGCCGTAGAGCCGATCACCCATACGAGACTGTTAATGAAAATTCGCCAAAATGCTTTGTCATTGGTCAGTAATTCCTTGTAATTTCCGAAGCCTGCAAATGTCATCGGTTTGCCCGAAATCAGCGAGTAATCGTAGAAGCTCAGTCGGATCGTTTCAAACAACGGATAAAACTGAAAAGCGATCAGGTACAAGACTACAGGCGCTAGCAATACATAACCGAAGCCATGTGAGCGAACAAAAGATTTCCATCGGCCCCTACGGAAAATTTCCTGTGGAGCCGCTTCTCTAAATTCCAGTATTTTCGACATTTCTCTTCACATCCATTCCGTCCAAGCTCTATTTAAATTTATCCTTGATTTTATCAATGCCTTCCTTGATTCCTTTATAGGTTTCCTCTGTTGTGCTTTTACCGGTCAGCATCTTGACGATCTGCTCCTGAACGACGGTTTCCATCTCGCTTTGGCCGGGGATTTTATCCATCGGTACGCCGGACGTTGCCAGTAATTCGTTAAAATCCTTAAGCAGCACTTTGTGGCCCTCGATTGCTTTCGGGTAAGCCTTCTCTGCTTTTTTGACGATTTCGTCGAGGTTTGTGCTTTTTAAAGCGGTTACGTTAACGACAGCAGCCTGCGTGCTGTTATATTCCTGTGAGGACCACTCCTCCATCAGCTTCCAAGCCACATCTTTATTTTTGCTGCCCTTGAACATCGCGACACCTACGTTGGATACCGGAGCTTTGGCTTTCGTGCCGGAAGGACCCTTCGGATAAGCGATTGCCCGTGAAACCTTGACAATATCAGGATTGATGCTGTACACATTTGCCGTAAAATACGTTCCCGCTGCTATCATCCCGACCTCTCCATTACTGAAGGCGCGGAACATTTCAGGATAGCCCCAGGTGATATGTGATTTGGGCTGGTAAGCTTCGAGATTTTTGAAATGCTCCAGCGTCTCCAGATACTTTTTCTTACTCGCCTCGGTCGTATCGTTAAGCACCAGATCGTTGCTGTAAGCGGCGGTAAACGGAACGCGGAATGCAAAACGGGGCACACCGAGCGGGTAGCCAAAGCCGTATTTGCCATCCTTGGTCATCTGCTTGGCTGCTTTTTCCACATCTGCCCACGTTTTTAGCTCATCGAGCTTCATGCCAGCCTCATTCAGCATCTTCTCATTGACAACCAACGTGAAGGAGTTCGCGAGATTCGGAACCGCATACAGCTTGCCATCCTGCTGGGCATATTCCATTGTCCCAGGAAGGAAATCCTCCTTCTTCAGCTGCACGCCTTGCTTTTGAAAGTAAGGAGTGAGATCCTCTAATCCGCCAAGCTGCACGAGGTTCGTTACATCCTGAGTTTGTGTAATATCGGGACTATCTCCGGAGCTGATCATAACGGCCAGCTTTTTCTCCATATCCGTCCAGGACAAGTACATGTATTCGATGTTGACGTTCGGGTATTTCTCTTTCATTTTTGTCTTGAATTGCTCGGCCAGCTCTTTTTCCGCCTCGGAAGTACCTGGGAACACAAAGCGAATATCCGCTTTTACCGTTTTCCAATCGATGTCACTTGCCTGCGGCTTTGCTGTTTTATCGGTTGCTGCAGCAGGAGCCTTACTGTCCCCGCACCCCGTAAGTGCTAGTGTAAGCGCCAATGCGGCTGCACCTGTCCGGATCGATCCTCGGTTCCATTTGTTCAAATTCTGATTCATGGTTAACCCTCCCTGTGGTCATTCTCAATTTCTACACTGTCTATCTTATCTGCCTGAACGATCTGCAACAATGTGACAAAATAAAGGTTTGGTGGACTTTATAAAGGGAAAATCAACAATCGACGAATAATCCTTGAACACTAAAAGCACCTTCTGTTAGATTGAATGGAGAGAGACATCCGCCTGCTCAGCAGTAGGCTGCCATTTGGCATACACTCTTACCGTTTATAGTAAGTCGGTTTCAGGGAGGTATCCGGTTATGTTCATTTTCAAACGTCTGCAGGTCAAGCTGTTCGTGTATTTCTTGCTGCTCGTTTTGATCCCTTTAATTACATTGGGATACTTTTCCTATACAATGGCAACTCGTTTTCTGGAGGAAGAGTCCGTCCGTAATCAGTCACAAACGATGAAGCTGATCGGCAATAATATTAAGCTGATGCTGGATGATGCGGGGGATATCACTTCCTACATTACGAATAACGAAAGCTTGCAGTATGTCCTTGGCGACAAAGCGTCCCAATCGCTAACAGCAAAGGAAGGAGCCAGCTTTGATTATCTGGAAAACATCAAAATCGCCAAAAAATATGTGACCTTCCTCGTGATTTATGGTGAGAACGGTTTCCTGTACCGGGACTTCAGCGAATATTTTCGCCAGGTTATTCCCTATACCGAAGTGATGGATCAGCCCTTATATGTCGCAACCGCGGCCAGAGATGGGCGTGCCTACTGGACCTTTTCCGGTACTTCGCTTTTTAC
Source organism: Paenibacillus baimaensis (assembly GCF_025567575.1). Taxonomy (NCBI): domain Bacteria; kingdom Bacillati; phylum Bacillota; class Bacilli; order Caryophanales; family Paenibacillaceae; genus Paenibacillus; species Paenibacillus baimaensis. Next base: position 95,113 of record NZ_JAOQIO010000125.1, read on the forward strand.
CTTTGGGCACAGCTACAATGAAATTATGGTAGGCCGCAAAATTGTCGACTCCTATGATCATGATAAAAGCTTGGGGATGCTGTTCATGGGCGTCAATCGTGATTCCATCGGAGAGATCATTAAAGATATCGAAATCGTCAATTCCGCGAACATTTTTATTTTTGACAATAATTATAACCTGGTTACAAGCAAACATGAGGATGCGGCTCTGAAAAAAAGACTGACCGACGATCTGAAGCTCAAAGAGAAGGTATTTCAAAAGGACCACTCCGAAAGCTACACGATCGGGGGCAAGGATTATTTTGTTTCCAGCACCATCATCGAGCCGTATGAATGGAATATTGTCAGCTTTATACCGCTAGAGGTGATTCATAAGCAGCACGGCATCCTGTTGAAGGTGACGCTACTGTTATCACTAACCTTGTTGGTAGTCGTCGGGCTGATTTCGGTCGTATTGTCCAAGAGTATCACGTCTCCTATCAAAATACTGTTGAAATCGATGAATAATTTTAAAAGAGGCGACTTCAAGCAAAAGGTTGCTGTAACCTCGCAGGATGAGATTGGCATGCTGAGCCACAAGTATAACGAGATGGTGATGGAAACGAATGAATTGATTCAGAAGGTGTATGTGAGTCAGACGCATCAAAAGATCATCGAGCTGAAAACCTTGCAAACCCAGATTGAGCCTCATTTTTTATATAATACCCTTGATTTTATTTTTCTTAATTCCAAAATCAATGGCGATGAGCAGACCGCAAGGGTTGTTCATTCACTTAGCGAGCTGTTCCGACTGTCATTGAACAAGGGGCATGATTACTATACGTTGGATCAGGAGATTAACCAGATCAAAGCCTATATCAGCATCCAGCATGCGCGATTTCCAAAACGGTTTACACCTAAATATGACATAGATCCTGAGGCAGGCTCATATTTGACGATGAAATTGCTGCTGCAGCCAATTGTGGAAAATGCGATTCTACACGCCTTCAACGAACGGAAAAACGAGCCGGGTGTGCTCATCATTTCGGGTCGCATTGTGAACCACCAGATTGTGATGGTTATCGAGGACAACGGCTGCGGTCTGAGTCCTGACAAGAAGGAGCAGTTGCTAAACGGTTCCGCCTCAGGCAAGCAGGGCTTTGGAATTCGGAATGTGAACGAACGGCTGCGGATGATGTTTGGTCCGGAGCATGAGCTTATGATTGACAGCAAGCCGCTCGTCGGAACTAAAGTGACACTGCGTCTTCCGATGATCGAGAGCGAGGAGCAATGGAGGTTATTGTATGAAAATCATGGTCATTGATGACGAAGAAATTGTGCCCCGGGCGCTTAGAGCGCTCATTAATTGGGAGGAGCATGGATTTGTCTGGCTTCCAGCAGCGGAGAATGGCAAAGAAGGCTTGGAATTTATACATAAGAATGAACCTGATTTGATACTGGTGGACTGTCAGATGCCGGGAATGGATGGTTTGCAGCTGCTGGAGGAAGTGGGTAAAAGAAACCTGCCGATCAAAGCCGTCATATTGAGCGGGCACGATGAATTTGCTTATGCACAAAAGGCGATTAAGCTCGGTGCGTCCGACTATTTATTGAAGCCGCCGGATATTGACCAGCTGTTAAAGGTTTTACTGCAAATTAAACGCGATTGGGAAGAGGAAAAGAAGCTCAAAAACCAGCTAAAGGAAAACTTGCCGCTCATCGTTTACCGGTTTATGCTATCGCTTCTGGAGGGAGCCAAAATTAACGCAGAATCTTTTGCGGAAAAATCGGCCTTTTTACAGATCGGGTTGAAGGAGGGGGCTTATGTATTGGCCGTGCTGGAGGTGGAGGAGGACCCCGATCATCCCAAGCCCTACAGCTATGAGGATCAGCAGCTGATGAATTTTGCTATTATCAATATTGCTGAAGAAACGTTAGCCTGCTGGAAGCACAAATTTATTTTTCATGAAGCCCATCAACGATTTGTTATTGTGATTAATGGTTCCACGAGCGATAAAGAACAGCTGCGAACAGACCTGCTTTTATTAGTCGGCAACCTGCGCAGGACGCTTCACTATTATGCTACCTTAGGCGTTTCCGGAATCGGTGCCAGCTTCAACATTGATGCCAAGGCCAGCTTTGAATCGGCCAAAACGGCGTTGGAGTACAAATATTATACAGGCCCTAATGAAGTTATTTGGCTCGATGATTTGGAGTGGGAGCATGCTGACGTTGTGGAGAAGTCGATTGCTTTTTACCCGATAGATGAGGACTTGCGTCTGGCTTTTAAAGTTGGCAACCCTGCGCAGCTGAGGAACTGGACGACTTCCTTTGTCACCCATCTGAAGGAACGCGATTATCCAGTTCAAGTGACCAAATCGATGACCCTGCAAAATATGAGCTCGGCCGCTCACGTGCTGGTTGAAATGCATCCGAGACTGACGGCAGACGAATTGCTGACCACCGATCAAATCTCGCGGTTTATTGAAGTAGCCTCTCTGGAGCAGCTGGAGGATGAAATCTGGCTGTATTTGGAGCGCTTGTTCACCATCACTGTGGACCTGAGAAAAGCGGGGAAAAATGCGGTTGTGGAGAAAACGAAACATTTTATAAGGGATAATTATCATTTAAGCATTACGCTGGAATCGATTGCGAAGGAAGTATACCTGTCACCCGTTTACTTGAGCTTTTTGTTTAAGCAGGTCGAGGGAGTGAATATGACGGATTATATTATGGAAGTACGGCTGGACCAGGCCAAACAGCTGCTGAAAGGCTCCAATTTAAAAACCTATGAGATTGCCATGAAAACCGGATATACCGATGAAAAATATTTTAGCCGTCTGTTCAAAAAACGTCTGGGCCTTACGCCAAGTGAATTTAGAAAGCAATCGGCAGCTCCTTGAGTAAGTCCACCAAATCTTGAGATCGTCTCATGTTGCCGCTTTTCCTCTCATGTTAATATAGAGTTGAAATTACGGGAGATGCCAGCGGCATCTCTCTTTCAGGCTCATGGAAAGGAGGATATATACTTAAAACTGTGAGAAGGAGGGATAGAAGACGGTTATTTGTAAGCGCTTAATAAATCATTAGAAGGAGATTATATAATGTCTATTCGTAAGAAAATACAAGACCTGTACGTGGTGCGCCTCCTCATACTCACACTTCTTGCTGGAGGCTTGCTGCTTGGCTTTGCCTCCGTCAGTGCTGCTGCCGGCTTTACCATTGAAGAGAAAACGATCTATACCAACAACGGACAAAACAACTTCTGGTGGACGCATCTGCGCTGCACACCGATACCGAATGGAGCTTCACCTGATATTCTTTGTACGGTATCCAAGGATCCGAATGAAAGTCCGAATTTAAGTGATGTGTTCTACGATATTGCCTATACCAAGAGCAGCGATCTGGGGGAAACGTGGAGTTCGTTCACAACCATTCCGCAGTACCAGTGGAAAGTGCTCCCTGACGGCTATTCCGGTATGCTGATTGATCCGGTTCCTGTCTACCATGCCCAATCCGGTAAGGTCATTGTATTCGGTATGGCCCAATCGTACGATGTCGCCCGTGGTTATGCCAAAAAGCACAATTATCCGGCATATGCTATCTATGATCCGGCGTCTTCGACCTGGAGCAGCGACTGGTATTTATTCAGTTGGCCTCAAGTATATGGGCATGCTGGCAGTGTTTATCCTTATATGACAGAGGATGGGTCCATATTGTGGCCGTTGAATTCGCTGGATGGGCTCGGGACGCTGCAGGTTGTCAAGGCTTCGTTTGATGGAAGCACGCTTCAATACGTGAGTCAAAGCGGTACGGTGGCCAATGTCGGGAGCAATGGCAACCGATCCGGTATCGAGCCTTCACTTACCCGGTTCAACAACGAATACTTTATGACCATCCGTGATGATACCCAGAACCGGCTGGCGAAAAGCAGCGATGGTTTGACCTGGCAGTCTGCCGTTACACTGAAGTGGGATGACGGAACGACAGTGACGGGAAGCAATAATACCCAGATGCATTGGCTCACACAGCCGGGTGCACTGTATCTGGTGTATACACGGCAGGACGCATCCAATTCCGATATTTTTCGTTATCGGGCCCCTCTATGGATGGCCGAGGTCGATCCAATCACACTTCGCCTTAAGAAAAGCACAGAACGAATTGCGATGGGGATCACGGGCAATCGAGCCCAGCTTGGCAATTTCGGAACCACCGCGATCACCCCCAAGCTTAGCCTGGTTACAAGCAATGAATGGAACACAGTCGTTCCGAATCGTGCGATAATTTCATTCATTCGCTGGGATCGTTCCTTACTGGGCAGTTGGCCGCTGGACGAGAACTCCGGGTCGATTGCTGGAGATGCCACAGGAAATGGGAACAACGGCACGATAGTTAATGCCGTATATAACACCAATGGCAAATTCGGGGGATCGCTCACCTTTGCTGGCAACGGTGATTATGTGAATCTGGGAGACCCTTCGAGCGGAGCCTTCGATTTTGGAACCACACAAAATTTCAGTGTCTCCGCATGGGTGAAAACCAACAGCAGCGGTGGGATTAAATATATAGTGAACAAAGGCGATACCAACTCTTCCTACTGGCTCAGGTTCGAGGCTAATAATACGATTAAGTTTCTGCTCGATTATGGCAGCACCTATGATGCAGCACAGTCGACGGCAACCTATACGGATGGGAAATGGCATCATGTTATCGGTACGGCGGATCGAATTGCCGGGCTTAAGCTGTATGTGGACGGGGTACTGGTTGGACAGGACAGCAGCCTGACTGGAGGGGATATTTCCAATGCGCTGCCGTTGACCATCGGTGCGAATTCGACGAACACCATGAACGGCCAGATTGATGAAGTGAAGCTGTTTGGATATGCGTTGACGAGTAAGGAGGTACAGGCCGTATATGGTTTGACAGCCCATTGGAAGCTGGATGAAGCTTCTGGTGCTGCTGCCCTTGATGCGACCGGCTATGGAAATGACGGGACCATCGTCAATGTGGTCCGCACCGCTAACGGTAAGTTCGGGGGCGCACTAAGCTTTGCCGGCAGTGGCGATTATGTCACGGTGAATGATCCGACCGATGGTAATCTCGACTTTGGAGCTACCCAGGATTTTTCTGTTTCGGCGTGGGTCAAGACAAGTGCAGCGGGCACAACAAAGTATATCATCAACAAGGGCGATACGAATCACGGCTACTGGTTAAGGTTCGAGGCAAATAACACGCTGCGGTTTTTGCTTGACTATGGCAGCACCGCTGATGCCGTACAGACTACTGCAACCTATACGGATGGACAATGGCATCACGTCGTGGGTGTTGCCAGCCGCAGCACTGGGCTTAAGCTGTATGTCGATGGTGTGTTGGCTGGAACGAACAACAGTCTGACGGGCGGAGACATCTCAAGCTCGCTTCCATTAACACTCGGGCATGCTGCAGCCAATACGATGAACGGCTTACTTGACGATGTGCGTATTTACAACTACACGTTAAGTGCTGCCGATATTCAGACTTTATATACTCCTTAGTCCCTTATGATTACAGAAGCCGCCTCCGGTTAGCCGTGGGGCTTCTTTAATGCGTGAAAAAAGAACCCGACTCCTTGTGTGAAGGAGAAGGGTTCTGCCAATGCAGTATGACCACACACAGTACATCCGTATGCAAGCTATTGCGGGTTGGTTGTCCAGATTCCAGCGGTCTTAATGAAGACGCGATCTGGCAATTTTAAAGTAACCAATACCAGCTCGGCGACATCCTCCGGCTGCATCATACGGTCCTCATCACCTATTTTCAATCCTGTATTGACAGCCAATTCTGTATTTACCGTGCTTGGAGTGAGAGCAGTTACACGAATATTGGATTTGCGAACCTCCTGCATCAAGGCTTCAGTCATTCCAAGAACGGCGAATTTGGAAGCGCAGTAAGCGGAGCCCGTTGCAAAGCCTCTTTCGCCGGCAGTTGAGGCGATATTGATAATGCTGCCGCTGCTTTGGCTGAGTAGAGCTGGCAGTACAGCACGGGTCATATAATAGGTACCCATCAGATTCGTTTGTATAATGCGCTCCCAGTGAGCGGGCTCCATATCAATCAGAGTACCGAATTGTGCGGTTCCCGCATTATTGATGAGGATATCTATGGAACCAAGCCTTGAGCTCAAGGCGGTAACAGCTTCATCAACCTCTGTCTGAATTGCGATATCGGCGGTTGCGATGAACACATCCACTCCGTAGGCTGTGGTCAATTCTTCCTGAAGGGTTTCCAGATCGGCACTGCTTCTGGCGATAATACCCAGATGAACGCCTTCTTTGGCTAATGCGATCGCTATCGCTTTTCCGATACCTTTTCCCGCCCCAGTAATCAGTGCTTTTTTATTGCGTAATTCCATATTGATCGCTCCTCATATCATTTGTTATCGTATTGCCGACATTAACATGGTATACCAAGGCCCAAACAAGGTCAACTTTCTGCCATTCGTGGAGAGTCTGAATCGGTGGCTGGTGTCCGGATCGGTTATAATAGTGCAGTAACCTATTCCTGAAAGGAGCATTTACCTTGAGCAAATTCGAGAATCAAGTGGTTGTGATTACGGGAGCGGGAGGTGGTATCGGAAGGGTACTTGCTGTGAGTTATGCAACTGAGAATGCCCAGGTCGTACTTATAGATAAGGATGAGCATAAGCTGGCGGAAACCAGTGAACTGCTGCGGCAATCGGGGTTCGAGCCTTATGCGATACAACTGGAGCTTAGTGACGGTAAGGCGATCGCCCCTGTTTTTCAGCAAATTGAAGCCAGATTTGGGCGTATTGATATTTTGATTAATAATGCAGGTCTTGGCATAACCAAATCACCCTATGAGCTGGACATGGATGAATGGGATTATGTGATGAATACGAATTTAAGAGGATGCTTTTTGTGTTCGAGAGAAGCGGCTAAGGTAATGAAGAAGCAGGGTAGAGGCTCGATTGTTCATATTTCCTCAACAAGGTCGACGATGTCGGAAGCGAATACTGAGGCTTATGCCGCATCCAAAGGTGGGATTGATGCATTAACGCATGCGCTTGCGGTTTCGTTGGGCCCTGACGGGATTCAGGTGAATGCGATTAATCCCGGATGGATCGAAACGGGTGACTACAGCAGTCTTCGCACGAAGGATCATGAACAGCATCCAGCGCAGCGTGTTGGAAAACCGCAGGATATTGCACGTGCCTGCCTGTACTTGACGGACCCTGAGAATGACTTTGTGACAGGCACGAATCTGACGGTAGACGGTGGTATGACCAAAAAGATGATTTACGTTCATTAACCGCTGATTTTCGCTCAGCACCCGTCATTTTTGTCGGAAGTGTTGAGGGGAAATGCCTTCGACTCGCTTGAATATTCGACTGAAATAAAACGGGTCGACATAACCTACCGATTGACCGATTTCCTGAACGCTTTGAGCCGTGTGAAGGAGCAGATGTTTGGCCTGCTGGATTTTTAATTGATGCATGTAATGGACCATTGTGGTTCCTGTGTATCGTTTGAAAATCTGGCATAAATATTCATACTTCCTGTCGGTCATCTGCTCGAGAGCCTCTTTGGTAATATCGGTTTCGTAGTTGTTATTGATATGACTTAACAGCTTTCGGAAGGTCGTATAGGAAGACGGGAACGCACTGTCGGTATGGCTTTGCTCGAGAAATTCGCTTGTTAATATGAATAAGATTTCTCCTAGCAGCAGCGTTGCCTGGAAGCGGAAATAGCCTTTGGGCTTTATTAGTAGCTGGACAAGCTCCTCGAAGCAGCTGAGCAGCTTGTACCTGTTGCGGGTTTGAAACCGTCTTGGCAGGACCAATGCTTCTTCAAAATGCTGCTGAGAGGTCGATGTCTGGCCTGGAGGCGCATGGACGATTTTAAGCTGGGGTGCCCGGTTATAGTCCAGCTCGGTAATATCGGGAGTAGAGGCAAACTGAACCCAAAAAAAATGCCCCTGCCTTTCATTTGGTTGCCAGCCGCGGTGCTGCTCCCATGGCATCAGCAGCAGGGAATCACCGGCATGAAGCGTTAGCTTCTCTTCACCTGCCTGCAAATAAACCGTTCCATCGGCAACCAGAATCAATTCGTAATAGGGATTGTGATGGAATTCCTGAAAGGATTCCTGATTGGCATCAAACAAATCGGCCCATTTCACATCAAGTGCCGAGAGTCTGGAAAGTGAATAGTACATGGCTTCCTCCAAGGTTTTACTGCTTGTAAATCGTAATTATCTGCATGGCTATCTTCCGGGGTCTGACCTTATACTCAACAGTATACCAAAGATCAGAAGGAGCTGCAGTGATGACTATAAGCATTTTGAATGAACAGGATTACTATCGAATCGTTTATGGAGGCTGGCTGGGTAAAAATATCGGGGGCACGCTAGGTGCGCCAGTAGAGGGTGTGAAGGAACTACTGAATCTGGACTTTTATCCTGAGCTTCCGGATGGTCCATTGGAGAATGACGATCTGGATCTGCAGCTCGTATGGCTGCATGCGCTGGAGCAATATGGACCGTCTTTAACTAACAAGGAACTGGGGCAGGAATGGATCGATCATATCTTCTTCCCCTTCGATGAATATGGCTACGCGCTGACGAATCTGAGACGAGGTCTGATAGCCCCGGTAGCTGGCTGGTTCAACAATCCGTTTAACAACTGCATGGGGTCCCCAATCCGCTCGGAAATCTGGGCGATGGTAGCGCCGGGTGCACCGGAAACAGCAGCCCGTTATGCATATGAGGATGCAACAGTTGACCATGCAGGGGGAGAAGGCGTATATGGCGAAATGCTGTTTGCCTCGATTGAGAGCGCTATCTTCTTCGAGCAGGACCGTGACCGTTTGATTGAAATCGGACTTCGTTATATACCCGCTGATTGCCGCACCGCACTTGCTGTAAAGGACTTGCTGCGGTGGCATCAGGAAGGCAAAGACTGGATCGAGGCAAGAGCTCTGATTCTGGACCATCACGGACGGGAGAACTTTACGGACGCTCCACAAAATATCGCCTTTACGATTCTCGGCTGGCTTTATGGAAAAGACTTCGAGGATGCGATTCTGAAAGCGACGAACTGCGGCTACGACACGGATTGTACGGCGGCTACCTTGGGTGCCATATTGGGTATGATTCTCGGTCCTGAGGGCTTGCCTGCGAAATGGGTGCAGCCCGTCGGTGATCGTGTAGTGATCAGTCCCCCGATCAAAGGCTTTCCGGCTCCACAAAATCTGGATGAGCTTACACGACGCACGATAGCTGTAGGGAAGCAGGTTCTGGCTGCATGGCATACAGGAATTATTGTTCATCCAGAGCTTCCTACTACCTTGCAGGATAGAGTGGAGGAACGTGACAGTATAGAGGCCATGTGGAATCGACCTGTAACGGAAAACCGTTATCTGCTGCCAAAAGGTACGTCCAGCCAGCCGAATCTGGAGCTTGTTCTGAATTACGGAGACGAAGGCCCAGCGATTGGAATTGATCAGTCCAAGAACCTCACTATCACTGTGACGAATCGTTCACTGGTTTTGTTGGAAGGCAGCTTGTCACTGGAAGTTCCAGCGGGCTGGAGTGGACCTGCTGCAGAGGTGACTCGTTTAAATCCTGGTGAATCAACGAGCTGGAAAGTAGTTGTCAAATCTTCTTCACAGTCTGAGTCATCCTATCGCTTGGCATTGAATTGGACGCGTTATCATGATGGACACGTATGGTCTGAGGAACGTATTCCCTTTGCTCTGGTAGGTGCTGCACATTGGACAATATGGGGACCGACTAAGGCAGAAAATGGTATCGAAGTTGTGTGTGCGGGAAACAAAATCAATTGGCAAGCCGTCTCTGAAGGCAATTTGATTGGCACGTATCGTGCGAGAACAAACCTGTATAATCCTTCAACTCGCAAGCTGCGTCTGATCGCAGCCGCTAACGCTCCAATTTCTGTTAAGCTGAATGGCGAAACCGTGATCGATTGTCAGAAAATCGTCGAATTCATGCCGGCCTACCACCGTCCAGCGACAGAACAACTGTATGAAGTAACACTTGCAGCTGGAACACATGTGGTTGAGGTGGAGGTGACAGGACAGGGAGAAGATCTTGAAGTGTATGTCCTCCCGGTAGCTACACTGGATACCACGTCGCCAGGTAAGTATTACTATTACACGGATATGATGTTTGTCAAATAAATAAGGGTTAGAAATACAAGGAGCACTCCTCAGGGGTGCTCCTTGTTGTGCATCAGCAGGCTGAATCGATTATTCTTCCAACTCCAGCTCTTGTGAAGCAGCCATAGCTTGGGTACGTGAGGATACTTGAAGCTTCTCATATAGACGCGAGAGATATACCTTAACTGTCCCTTCGGATAGAGTAAGCGCTGCGGCCATTTGCTTATTCGTGAGACCTTGGCGGATCAAGCGTAACAGATTGACTTCCGTCCGATTCAGCGGTTCAGCAGGAAGGGAGGTACGCTCGGTTGACGGTGTGCTAGACTCATGAAATAACTGTAGCAGCATCGCTGGATAGGCTTCGGAGACACCTGTCCATTTCGTTTCGCAAGCTTGTCCTTCTCGATGGTTGCGGTACATTGTCAGTAGTTTCCGCATCGCTGTGCCCTCATCAAGAAAGCTCCTTATGTAACCATTCCTCTCTCCAATAGCAAGCGCTTCGTGAATGTACATCAGGGCTGTATTCCTTTGTCCGCGCTGAGCTTCCAATAGAGCTTGCAAGCATGAAATTTCAACGAGGCTGGAGAGCAGCTGCTCTCTTTCCGATTGGGGCTTCAACTGCTCCAACAGACGTAGAGCCTCAGGTTCCTTTCGTTGTTGGCCGAGCAGTCTGGCTAACGTCAGGTAGGCATACTCTTGATTGAAGGTGGGTCTGACCTTATGTGATATTCCCAACCGAGCGATCAATTTCTTGGCCTCGGAGATCCGGCTCTCCTGCAGATATATTCGGATTCTGAACAGTTGAAGAGTTTCGACCCAGACAGCCTTATAGGTAAACTGCAATGCCAGTTCCAACGCCTCCTCAACTCGATCATGAGCCGATTGGTAATACCCCTCAACAAGATGAATACGTGCTTGTGTAATTATGACGGGGATATGTAGTCCAGGTATGTGCTTGTTCAAAGCGGCTCTTGTGAGCGATGGAAGCAGTTGATGGCAGTCGTGCAATCGGTTCCATTCGTAATACCCCTCACATAGAGATTGCTTAACGTATAAATTGATTAGTGAATCCTGCCAGCCATGTGCGTCGAGCACACCGGTGAACAAGGTACCAATCGTTTCCGTATCCGGAGTAAGCATTCCTTTTAGCCCTAAGGCCGTTCTTCTAACCAATGGTTCGCTCGGGTTGTAATTAAAATTATAATAGATCGGGTCCTTGGGTAAATTGTGTTCGAGAATTCTTTGCGTATAGGTAAACCATTTGCCAAAATCCCCGTTAGCAAACACGAGATTGGATCTCACGAACAAAATTCCACTCTGCAGCTGTTTATGGTGATCCTTTTGCTCCATACCTTCACATATTTGTTCAATACGGGTCAATTGGATCTCTGCTTGCGGCAGTTGGCTGGTCACGACAAGTATAAAGGCATATAAAAGCGACAGCTCAGGAGAAAGCGTGAACGACTGTGGGACGCTGTGAAACCAGTTCAATAAGGTGGTCATTTCCCCACGCTGCAGCATAGCTGGAATGTGCTGCTCCAAATAGGTTTCCATCAATGAATAGTCCTCTGCTGCTATAGCATGATCGATAGCATCATCCATCAAGCCAAGTTCCGATAAAGCAGTACTTGCCATTCGGTTGGATCTCAGCCATTGTTCAGGATCGGTTTTCTTCAGCAGCCCTCGCAAAAATTGAGAAAATAAATGATGATATCGGAACCAGTCATTATGATCATCGAGCGGGATCAGAAACAGATTCAGGCTTTTGACTGTCTCCAGCATTAGAGCACCATTCGTACTTTCGGTGACTGCATTACAAATCGAAGCCTCCAGCTTGCCAAGAACAGAGGTTTGAACAAGAAATTGGTAAATATCGATTGGAAGCTTGTTCATGACCTCGTGGAACAAATAATCCGATACATCCCGGTGATTACCTTGAAAGGCTTCAATAAAACGGTCGTAATTGACTTCGGCTCGCAGGGAAAGCGCTATTAATTGCAGCGCCGTAATCCAGCCCTCTGTCTGCTGCACCAACAGCTCAATGTGCCGATGCGTTAGCTCTGCCCCCGATAGCTCCCGATAAAATTGTTGGGTTTCCATCGCTGTGAATTGCAGCTGCAGTGTATCAATCGCATTGCGTTGCTCCTTGGCCATCCATTTTATCGTCGAAAATGGCAGCTCGGCACGGCTGGAGATGATCAAATGTGTGGTTTCGGGCAAATAATCGATCATATAAGCCAGGCTGTCATGGATACCCGGGTTCTGAATGGTGTGATAGTCATCCATAATGACAGCAATATCCTGCGTGAGAGCGAACAGCTCGTTAAGCAGAGCATCCAGAAAGGAAGTCGTCGATAAAGTAGGCAGTGCATCAGCCAACTGCAGCATTTGCTTACCGTTGTCTGGTGGTACGGACCTGGCTAGCGCATGGGTCATATACCGCCAAAAACGAATAATATCATTATCCCGCTCATCGAGTGATAACCAGGCACAGGGCAGCTGCCGGGTGTATGCCCACTGGGACAGCAGGGTGGTTTTGCCGAAACCAGCGGGGGCGCAGACTATGGTAAGACGGCCCTTCAGGCCGTAGGTTATAGAATCGACCAATCGTTCTCTTGGAATTAGGCGTTCTCTGGGAATAGGCAGAGTGATTTTACTTTGTAACAGGATTGAATCCATGGATTTCATCAGAATGCCTCCGTAACTTGCGACCACCTATCGCTTCCATATCGTACAAGCTTACGATTTATTATACGAAAATCCTAGCGAAAAGTTAACTTGAATAAGCAGTCATAGTGTTGTTATTCTATATATCCTGTACAATAGACGGGGGAGGGATAGCCATTAATTATTTTGTTACATTTTTGATTAGCTTGAGTGTCCTGATTACGTCTGCATACTTATTCAATTTATGTTTTAAATACATATTTCAACATGCAACCTGGAAAGTAAAACAGGCTGGTCTAGTCGGCATTTTCATTTTTGCGGGCTGGCTTGCCATGTTTTTGGTGTACAGGGCCAAGGATCGACACTGTTCGATTTACGTGCGCTGCCGATTGTGTTTGGCACGCTTTTTTTTCGTGATCCCCGGCTCGTGCTGATCATTAGTGTCGGAATTGCAATTTCTCGGTATACCATTTCCGGGTTCACGGCTCAGGCATTTACCGGTTCCATTAATATATTATTGCTCGGTTGTCTGGCCGCATTTCTGGTTGCCTTGTATCGAAAAAAAGCATGGAGCTACAATAGAAAAGCTATCATCCCCATCATCTCGATGAATACGCTTCAGGTGATCGGTATCGCTACTTTTGCTTCTATACCGAGGCTCAATTACTTGCAGCATATTGGCCCTTATACGTACCCGGCTGCACTTTTGTTGAATGCCTTCTTCGTATTCATTTTGAAGGATTTCTATGAGGAACAGCTGCGTGCGCAGAAGAATAAGACGATGAATTTGGTCCTGCGTAAGCAAAAAAGGGAGCTGGAGGAGAAAGCACTGCAGCTGCAGCTGGCCTCCCAATACAAATCTGAGTTTATTGCCAATATGTCGCACGAGCTGAAAACACCACTGAACAGCATCATTGCGTTATCCCAGCTGCTTCAGGAGGAGGACAGGTCCCGCTATTCGGAGGAAGAGATCAGCTATGGCAAGATTATACATACCTCCGGCAATGAGCTTTTGAAGATGATCAATGATATGCTGGATATCTCCAAAATGGAAACAGGTAAAATGGAAATCGTATTAGAAATGGTATCTGTAATGGAATTGGTTCAGCTTGTCCAGCATCAATTTGTTCCAATTACGAACCAGAAAAGCTTGCAATTCAAGGTGGATCTTCAAGAGAGTGTCCCTGTGTTCATCGTGTCCGATGCCCAAAGGCTGGTTCAAATTTTACGTAATTTGCTCACGAATGCGGTCAAATTTACAGATCAGGGCAGCATCACCATGCAGATCTATATGGATAAAGACTCTCGGTCTGGACACAATAGGCTTGAAAAGTCGGAGGATTGGATCGTATTTTGTATACAGGATACAGGATACAGGCATCGGTATTGATAAGGATAAGCAGCATCTGATATTCGAGGCCTTTCAACAGGAAAATGGTACGTTTACCCGCCGTTATGGTGGAGCAGGGCTTGGTTTATCGATCAGCCTGAAATTGGCCGGACTTCTCGGTGGCACACTTGATTTGCAAAGCACCAAAGGAGAAGGTAGCAGCTTTTTCCTGCGTTTGCCTGTGCAGCCTGTTGCTCTCCCCATTGACAATCATCCGAAAATGTTGTAAAAGTAGATTAAGTTCAACATCATTTAAATTCGTTAACGAGAAAGAGTATACTAATCACTTGTTCCCCAGAGAGTTGGCGCTTTGCTGAAAGCCAATGTTCATGTGTTAGTAGAAAATCCTCTCCGAGAAGTAAAGCTGAAGTCACAGTAAGCTTTAACGGGATCCCGCCGTTACAAGGGCCGCGCATGTTGGTGCGTAGTTTGAGGTGCTGTGAAGGCTAGCAAGTTAGCTTAACACAGAATTAGGGTGGTATCGCGAGTTCAATCTCGTCCCTTACAGGGGCGGGATTTTTTTGTTTTTTTACCAACATTTTGATTACCAAAAGGAGTGGATCGTATGCGTACAGTTGATGTGAAAGAGCAGGCAGCCAAGAGGGAAAAGCGGGTATATGAGCAGTGGGTACAGGAGCAAACATTCTCCAGGTCCATCAATCAGCGGTTAGGCAAGCCGAGGTTTGTGTTCTACGAAGGGCCGCCTACTGCCAATGGAGCACCCCATATAGGGCATATGCTGGGAAGAGTCATCAAGGATTTTATATGCCGCTACAAGACCATGTCTGGCTACCAGGTATTGCGTAAGGCGGGTTGGGATACCCACGGTTTACCCGTAGAGCTGGGCGTGGAAAAGGAGCTTGGAATCTCGGGCAAACAGGAGATTGAAGCATATGGCGTCGAAAAATTTATTGAAAAATGCAAAGCGAGTGTCTTTCGTTATGAAAAGCAATGGCGCGAGCTGACGGAATCCATCGGCTATTGGACCGATCTGGATTCGCCGTATATGACGTTATCCAACGATTATATCGAAAGTGTGTGGCACATTTTGTCCCATATTCACAAGGAAGGCCTATTGAATAAGGGACATCGCGTCAGTCCATATTGCCCAAGCTGTCAAACGACGTTAAGCTCACATGAATTGGCGCAGGGCTACGAGGATGTGAAGGATCTTAGCGCGACCGTTAAATTCAGGACTCCTGCAGGTGAGAGCTTCCTTGCCTGGACCACAACACCCTGGACCTTGCCGGCCAATACGGCGCTTGCTGTTCATCCCGATCTGGATTATGTCAAAGTCAAGCATAACGACGAAGTGCTCATTTTGGCCAAAAGTCTGCTCACCCAGGTGATTCAAGGCACCTATGAGATCGTGTCCGAGCATAAAGGCCGTGAATTTGTGGGTATTACCTATGAAGCTCCTTATCCAAGTGAAAGTGACGAGCCCCAACGTACAGTGAATCAAGCGAATTCGAATGCAGCGGGTTCTCCAACCCGATATATTGTCATCGGTGCAGACTTTGTCAGCGACTCCAGCGGCACAGGAATCGTGCATATCGCTCCAGCTCACGGGGAGGATGATTACCGCGCGGCGCAGAAGCAGGGGATTGGTATGCTGAGCGTGGTCGGTTTGGATGGCTGCTATACCGAAGCTGTTCCACAATTCGTCGGTCGGTTTGTTAAAGACTGTGACGTTGATATTGTCAAGGATCTGTCCAAGCGGGGATTACTGTTTGCCAAGGAGAGATACGAGCATAGCTACCCTTTCTGCTGGCGCTGCCATACACCGCTTTTGTATTATGCGATGGAAAGCTGGTTTATCCGGACAACCGCGATCAAGGAGCAAATGATAGCCAATAACCGTTCCGTGGAATGGTATCCAGGTCATATTCGGGAAGGGCGTTTTGGCAAATTTCTCGATGAGCTGGTCGATTGGAACATAAGCCGTAACCGTTACTGGGGAACCCCGCTGAATGTTTGGGTCTGTCAGGATTGCGGATGCGAGCATGCACCAGCAAGCGTAGCTGATTTACGTGCCCGGTCCGTACAGCCTTTGCCGGATAATCTGGAGCTTCATAAGCCTTTTATCGATGACGTGAAGCTGAATTGCTCTGAGTGCCCGGGTGAAATGGTTCGGACATCTGAAGTGATCGATGTATGGTTTGACAGTGGTTCGATGCCTTTTGCCCAGCACCATTATCCGTTTGAGAATCAGGAAGCCTTTGCCGACCAGTTTCCGGCGGACATTATCTGTGAGGGGATCGATCAAACCCGCGGATGGTTTTATAGCTTGCTAGCCGTATCCACGCTGTTCACAGGTAAAGCTCCCTATAAAGCGGTGATGGCGACAGGTCATATTCTCGATGAGAACGGTCAGAAAATGTCGAAAAGTAAAGGCAATGTCATCGATCCCTGGGAAATCATTGAGGAATTTGGTGCGGACGCTTTCCGTTGGGCGCTCCTGGCAGACAGTGCACCCTGGTTAAGCAAACGTTTCTCACGAAATATTGTAGCATCAGCCAAATCCAAAGTCATCGATACGTTGGTGAATGCCCATTCTTTTTATGTAATGTATGCGACTATCGATCATTATGAACATGCATTGGACCACAAGGCAGGTTCTGACCATTCGCTGGATCGCTGGATCATTTCCCGGCTTAACCATACGATATCTGTGGTGAGCGAAAGCTTGGAAGGCTTTGATTTTATGACTGCGGCTCAAGCCATTGAAGGTCTTGTCGACGAATTCAGCAACTGGTATATCCGCCGCTCACGGGAGCGCTTTTGGGGTCATGGTCTGACGGAGGACAAATGTGCTGCTTACCGAACCATGAGGCAGGTGCTCCTGGATATCAGCAGGATGATAGCTCCGTTCACCCCATTTCTCGCTGATGAAATCTATATGAACCTGGCGGATGGAGGCAGCGTCCACTTAGCTGATTATCCTGCCCTGGATTCGACAGCCATCGATGCAGCTTTGGAGGATAACATGGCCCGTACCCGGCAAATTGTGGAGCTTGCCCGCAACATCCGTAATGATACAGCGATCAAAAACCGTCAACCGTTATCGGAATTGATCGTAATTACGGATCAAACACTCCATGTTGCTGATTTTGAGGAGATTATTAAGGATGAAATGAATGTAAAATCGATTCGAGTTGAGCAGCATGATGATAATTTAACTGATTATGCACTGAAAATGAATCTGAAGGTTGCGGGTCCCAAGTATGGGAAGCTCGTATCCGGCCTGCAGTCCTGCTTGCGAAATATGGAGCAGTCGGAAATCAAGAATGCACTACAGGTTGGTTATGTGGATTACCGTCCAGCAGACGGAGAGCTCGTCCATGTCCCTACGGAGGAAATGTTAATCGAACGTCAGGCCAAGATCGGCTACGCATCGGCTACAGGGTATCAAATGACCGTATCACTGAACACAACCATCACACCGGAGCTCGAAAAAGAGGGGATGATCCGTGAATTGATCCGTGCCGTTCAGGATCTTCGCAAGAAATATGATCTTCCGATTGATCAACGAGTGGAGCTTATCATTGAAGCAGATGACGAAACCCGAAACAGTATCATGGAATTTGAGTCTTTAATCCAGGACAATGTGCTGCTGCGTTCTCTGAAATTTGGCAGCATCATTGAAATGGAGCAGGTTCAGATCTCGGCAGCAACGGTGAAAATAGGGTTAAATGCTTCGGTGTAACTACCAGGGTTGAAGCCCAAGCTGTGCCGCCAGGATTTCATAACGATTTGAATTCCACTTGACTAAAGCTTTAAAATGATCAGGAACATCCTGTGCTATACTGATCGTATTAACTTATGTCTTGAGGTGAGCTAGTTTGGCAGCCAGTCGAAGAAAAGAACCACTCCGATATCAATTTGCCGAGAATATTGAATCTCCATTTACGATTATTGAAATCAATGGTATGGAAATGAATAGCAAAGATGTGGGAGCCAGGCTTGTTGACTTGAGTCAGAACGGATGTCAGATTGAGTCTTTCTTAAATCTCAAAGCAGCAGATAACGATATTAATATTACCGTGAAATTTACCCTTCTGAATCAACATATAGAAATTACAGGCCATATCAACTGGCAGCGGTCAACGACCTATTGCCACTATTACGGTATTGAATTTGTCAAATCAAGCGTAGGCGATTATGCCTTCATTATGCAGTACCTTAAATCGTATTCCAGAAGCAAAAGTCAAAGCATAGCAACTTAGCTCGGTTCATAAAAATAATCAGAAATAGCCGTTAAATCTCCTCTAAGGGGCTTTAACGGTTTTTGTTGTTGTATAAGTTTCCTATAACTTACTGCAAAGTTACTAAAGGAACAATTATTCAGTACTTACCTTGGAATGAACTTTAACTTACAATCAATAGGTAACTTAAACTCATTCCATGGAGGTATAACTTAATGAAATATCGTAGACTTGGTGGTAGTGGTTTGAAGGTCAGTGAAATCAGCCTCGGTAGTTGGATGACTTATGGAGGTTACGTGGAAAATGAAAAAGCCGTCAAATCTATTGAGCAGGCGTATGACCTCGGCATCAATTTTTTCGATACGGCCAATGCCTATGAACGAGGCGAAGCAGAAAAGGTGGTAGGCCAAATATTAAATGCTTATCCTCGTGATTCTTATGTTCTGGCAACCAAAGTATTTTGGCCGATGGGCGATGGCCCGAACGACCGCGGTTTGTCACGTAAGCATTTGATGGAGCAGTGCCAGGCGAGCTTGAAGCGTTTGGCTGTGGACTATGTTGATATTTATTATTGCCATCGGTATGACCCACAAACTCCAGTTGAAGAAACGCTGCGGGCGATCGATGATCTGATAACGCAAGGTAAAGTACTGTATGCGGGCATCAGTGAATGGACTGCAGCCCAAATGCAGGAAGCATTGGCAATTGCAGATAAATATTTGTTGGACCGGATCATTGTTAACCAACCGGTCTATAACATGTTTAACCGTTACATTGAGAAAGAAATCATTCCACTCGGTACCAAAAGCGGAATCGGTCAAGTCGTGTTCTCACCGCTTGCGCAAGGTATATTGACAGGCAAATACCGTCCTGGTTCTGCTATACCAGCCGATAGCCGCGCAGCAAGCAAAAATTGGGGAGAGAATAATTTAAAAGAAAGCCAATTAATCCAAGTCGCGCAGCTGGAGAAAATCTCCGACGAATTGGGTATTAAACTTTCGCAGTTAGCCTTGGCGTGGATTTTAAGACAGGAAAATGTCGCCAGTACTTTGGTCGGTGCTAGCCGCCCGGAACAGGTAATCGAAAACTGTGCCGCTTCTGGCATTACTTTGGACAGCGAAGTGCTTGAGAAAATCGAAGCTATATTAAACAATTAAAACCAATTTCGATCAGCGATTGAAGGATACATTCACGATTCCGAGGATGTATCCTTTTTTGTCATTGTAAACCGCAATTTTATTTGATAATATGGAATCAACATCAATAGTGATTACTATAATAGTAACTAATATCTGGCGTAGAAATGGGGATTGCGAATGGAAGAACTGTTAGGGAATATTCAAGCTATGGGGTTAACTCAATATGAAGCCAAGGTATACCTTTCCTTGGTTCCGCTCGGACTCTCAAATGCGTATCAGATCAGTAAAATATCGGGGGTACCGCGGGCGCGAGTGTACGATGTGCTCGATGGCCTGGTGCAGCATGGATTGGTCATGAAGCAGGAAAGCGAGGGTGGAGCCCACTACTCGTCTTTACCGGTAGATGTCTTCCTCGAGTCGATGAAATCAAAATGGGAAGAAACGTACAGCAGTCTGGAAAAAGAATTGAAAGCGCTTGAGAAGCAGGAGCGCGAGCCTGAAATCTATGTTTCTACAGTAAAAGGGGAGGACAACATCCTCTCTTTTTGCCGGGTCCTTATTCGACGTGCCCGCAAGCGTATCGTACTTTCCATGTGGGAACCGATGTATTGCAATCTGATGGAGGATCTGAAGAAACGGCAGGAAGGCTGCTTGCTGAGAGGCATATTATTCCAGGTGAATGATCCACTGCCTGGGCTGGAACTCCACCGAAAAACCCATTACGTAGAGCATGTTGACCACCCTTGGTTCATTGTATCGGTAGATGGTCAGGAGCTGTTCTACGGTAATTCCATAGAACAAGGCGGCAATGCGTTTTATACGGATGATCCGGCTCATATTTATTTGCTGGAGGATTATATTTGGCATGATGTACTTGTAAATCGTTTGGTAGGTGAAGAAAAGCGGGAAGAAATGGACCAATGGATTGCGCCCGCAAGAAAAAGCTTTTTCGGGCAAATTCGAGAATCGTAGAGAGGATGACTGAATCATGAGGACCATTCATGTTGATCAAATTCGTGATACTGTAGCTATTTTATGCATGGAGGCTTGCTATTACTTACCGGAGGATATTGTTGAGGGCTTCCGTAAAGCAAGTGCCACCGAAAAATCTCCTCTGGGCAAAAGCATTCTGGATCAATTGCTCGAAAATGCACAATTGGCTGCCGAAGAGGATCGGCCGTACTGTCATGATACTGGGCTTACTGTCGTATACGCCAAGGTGGGGCAGGATGTCCATATAGAAGGCGGCAGCTTCAATGATGCGATTCACGATGGAATCAGGAAAGGCTATAAGGATGGCTACTTGCGCAATTCAATTGTAGGCGATCCTTTATTGCGTAAGAATACGAATGATAATACACCAGGGGTCATTCATACCGAAATTGTTCCAGGAGATCAAATTAAGCTCACAGTGCTGCCGAAGGGCGGTGGAAGCGAGAATATGAGTGCAATGAAGTTTCTGCTTCCAGGAGATGGCGCTGCCGGAGTCAAAAAATTTGTGATGGATACGATACTGGCAGCAGGCGGCAGGGCATGTCCACCTTTGGTTGTAGGTGTAGGCATTGGTGGAAGCTTTGATAAAGTAACCGAGATTGCCAAGGAGGCGATACTGCGGAATGTGGGCGAATATCATCATGAACCGCATATTGCCGAGCTGGAGAAGGAATTGCTGGAGGAAATCAATAAGACGGGGATTGGACCGCAGGGTCTGGGCGGAACGAGTACAGCCCTATGGGTGGCGGTGGAAACGTACGGCTGCCATATCACCGCGCTGCCGGTCGCCGTTAATTTACAATGTCATGCTGCACGCAAGAAATCCTGTGTACTCTAAATTATAAAAGGTGGTGCTGAATCTTGGCCAAAATTGTTCTGGAGACACCTCTAACGAGAGAACAAGTCTTACAGTTTCGAGCAGGCGATGAGGTATTTCTGAATGGAACCATCTATGTCGCGCGCGATGCGGCGCATAAGCGGCTGCTGGAGCTGATTGAACGCGGCGAGGAATTTCCCGTAAATTTGAAAAATGAAGTTGTCTTTTACGCAGGGCCGACACCACCGAAGCCAGGTCAAATCATCGGCTCGATCGCGCCGACAACCGCTTCACGGATGGACCCATACACACCTGCTATGTACAAGTATGGAGTCAAAGCTACCATTGGTAAAGGACCGCGAAGCCAGGAGGTAAGAGAGGCCTGTACACAATATGAAGCCGTATGCTTCGCTGCAATTGGTGGTTTATCTGCTCTGCTGGCCCAGAAAGTCAAAGCGGCCGAGGTTGTTGCTTATGAGGATCTTGGGCCGGAAGCCATCCGGAAGCTGACAGTGGAGCAATTTCCGGTGATGGTTGTATATGATTCTCATGGTGGAGATATGTATGAACAGGAAATTGCCAAGTACAGAACGTAAAAAATAATTGAAATGTGTATTGTAAAACAGGTTTGGAAGCGTTACAATAATTATTAAGACACACTAAATCATTTTTAATGAAGTTATATTGTGCATCATTGCTTTTATTCCTTAACCGAGAAGGGATTTGATTAACATGACTCCATTAAATGCTTACCCAAACTTTGCAGACAAAATTTACGAAATGCAGGAAATATCCACCGATTGTTATCGTACGGATCCTGAATTGTTTAGTGTTATTGACAGTCTCGTCAGGGCCTGTAGCATGATGAGTGACTCGGCGTCGGAAATGCATATTAACAGTCAGCTTGAGATGGCCTATAATGGATTGAAAAAATACAAAATGGAACGGATGAGCAGCCTTTAGGGCTGCTTTTTTTTGTCATTTCAGAACCCAAGTGTCTTCCCACAGCCCGCCGCTCTTGATACAATAGTGAGAAATGTCTGAGCGTCGAGAGGGATGTATGCATGGTCTACTTTTTACTTTTTTATATGGTTATTTATATGGGAAATGCGGTGTATGGTACGTTCCTGCCGATTTACTTTCAATCTGTTGGGGCGACACCTTCAGAAATCGGTACGCTGCTAAGCCTGGGACCGTTAGTGGCTCTGCTGGCTCAGCCCTTCTGGGGTTCGCGTGGGGACCAGGCCAACAATAAAAACACGATATTGATGATATTGATCATCGGCTGTGGCAGCATCATGCTGTTTTTTCCACTGTCCACTATGTATGTGTTTTTAATGTCGATGGTATGCTTATTTACGTTCTTTCACACGTCGATTTTTGCAATTAGTGATGCCATTACATTGCAGGAGCTGGAAAAGCAGAAGCGCTGGTCGTTTGGTCTGATCCGTCTGGGTGGAACGATCGGCTTTGCCTTGATGTCAATTGCCTTCGGCTTTATAGCGAAGCTGAACATTAACTATTTATTTCCTGTCTATTCACTGGTTATGCTGGTAGCCTTGCTGCTGCTGCTTCGTTTTCCCAAGGCTCCTGGCTATCGGATGACAGGTGATAAAGTGCGGATATGGGTATTGTTCAAACAGCGGAAGCTGATGATTTATATGGGGATCAATGTGATCCTGCAAATTACTTTAGGATACTACTATACGTTCTTTCCTGTTTACTTCAAGTCGATGGGAGGCGATAGCGTCCTTCTTGGATGGTCCATGGTGATCTCCTCGATAAGCGAGATTCCTTTTTTGCTTGTGGCAAAGCGAGTATTCGAGCGAATTCGGATGACACATGTTTTGTTGATAGCCAGTATCGCAACGGCTCTCCGTTGGTTCGCATTTTCGTTGACGGATAATCCACTTTGGGTGCTGCCTGCCCAGCTTCTGCATGGATTGATCTTTATTGTGCTTTCTGTGACGATGGCGATGTATATCAATCAGGAGGTTCCCAAGGAGCTAAAGGCCAGCGGCCAGACTTTGAACGGTCTGCTCAGTCTGGGTGTTGCCAGAATTATTGGCAGCTTTATTGGAGGATATGCCAGCGAGGCGGTTGGGATGAAAGAAGTGTTTTTCTACAACGGGTGGATTGCTCTTGGCTGCGTTGTTAGTGTTCTGATCGTGAATGCATGGGATAAAAAAGCCGCCACTGCTGCTTAAAAGTTAGAGGTACTTTACTTCACGAAACTAAGTTTCAAACAATTCAGTCATTTTCGATAGTGGATTTGTCACTTATAATAGGGAAGGTAAGTAATTAAATGAGGAAAAGAGGACGACCTGATGCTGTATGAGCTTCGAATTTATTATATTCATCCTGGCAGGATGCAAGCTATCAACGACCGTTTCGCTAATCACACCTTGAATATTTTCTCCAGGATCGGGATGAAGGTTACCGATTTTTGGGAAGACACCGATGCGGAAAGCAACAAATTGGTTTACGTGATGGAATTTGCCAACCGTGAAGAGCGCGACGCCAAATTCGAGATTTTCAGGAACGATCCGGAATGGCAAAAAGCAAGAAACGAGTCAGAGCTGGATGGGGCTATTGTTGAACGAGTAGAAAGCGTTTTCCTGAAACAAGCTGCTTACTTCAATCGATAAAATAGGAAATATAGAATTCATGATGCCAGCTTTGTTACACAAAGCTCAGTAGATGCTTACGATGCCAGCTTTGCCAAGGCAAAGCACTGAGGAGGAAACCAAATGGAATATGTCAGATTAGGTAAATCAGGACTTAAAGTGTCAAGACTTAGCTTGGGCTGCTGGAACTTCGGGAGTCCAACTCCTCCCTGGGGGAAGCCGGGTAAGGTCACGCCTACAGATTCTTTTCGCATTATCCGTGAGGCTATCGATCTTGGGATTAATCTGTTCGATAATGCTAACCGTTATACGGGTGGAGAGGCCGAAGAAATCCTTGGCAGGGCGATCAAGGGTCGTCGTCACGAGGTTGTCGTGGCTACGAAGGTGCATGGTGACGTAGGACCCGGCATTAATAACAGAGGCCAATCCCGTCTGCATATTATGCAGGAGGTCGAGAACAGCCTGCGACGGCTGGGCACTGACTATATTGACCTCTACCAGGCCCATAATGTTGATTATGAAACTCCGCTTGAGGAGTCCTTACGCGCTTACGATGATTTGATCCGTCAAGGCAAGGTACGTTACATAGGCTGCTCGAATTTCCCGGCATGGGTGCTAACGAAAGCATTATGGGTCAGTGATGTGAATAAGCTTGCCAGCTTTATCTCTGTGCAGCCTAATTACAGCCTGGCTAACCGGGTGGTAGAGAAAGAGCTGCAGCCGATGTGCGTGGATCAAGGAATCGGGATGATCCTCGACAGTCCGATGGGCGGCGGTATTTTGTCCGGTAAATATGAATCCAATATTCCAAGAGGAAGCCGCGGAGCCGAGGAACCGGCCGTTGCGGAACGAGCTAAGAAATTTCAGGAGGGTGTTCAGCTGTTAAAGGACATCGCGACCGAGCTTGGCAAAACGCCCGCACAAGTAAGCTTGAACTGGATTGTTAATCGTCCCGCAGTTTCCGCAGCTATTATTGGCGTAAGTAAGCTTGAGCAGCTGCATGAAAATGTAGGTGCTGTAGGCTGGAGTCTCAGCGAGCAGCAAACCAAACAAATCGATGAGGCATTTCCAGTTTAAACTGACTTAACGCTGTTTGGTCTCGAAAAACTCACACGCTGCTCTCGGATAATAAAATAGTCCGCTTACGCCGGATTGCACAACGATGGTTTGATCGTCAAAGCGGGTAATCACAACTCCGGATTCTATAATATGATCGTCTTTAAATATTCGGATGAGAGCTTGTTTTTCCATGGCTTCATTAAATTCCTGATCGGTTTCCAGTCGGCGATTTTGTGCCATTGTATTCTCTCCTCCATCATGTATGTATCTATATCAACATCTCTATGACATTGTAGCAAAAGTTCGGGCAGTAGTCATGCAGCAGATGAATAATGACAAAAGGGACAGTCTCCTATAATCCGAGGATTATGGGGATTGTCCCTTATTTTAAGTATGATGCTCACCTTGGAGGTGAATTACTCAGTTGTTGCTGCCGCAGGAGCCGCGGAGGATGCTTTTGGTTGGCGTTTTTCATCTACCTGTTTGGTGATTCTTTCGGTTTCTTTCTTGACTAGACCATCAATCAATTGCTGCTTGCTGACTCCTTTTTCCAGAGCGATTTCGCTTAATGATTTGCCAGCCTTCAATTGATCTCCGATCTCCTTGGTTGTCAAACCTATAATCGAGGAAGCTGCTTCCAAGCCGCCGCCCGGACCTCCAAAGCCACCAGGGCCATGTCCATCGCGTCCTTCAGGCCCCTTGCCACCACGTTCGCCTGGTCCGCCCTTACCGCCAAACTCTCCAGCTTGATCCACCCTCTTGGTGATCATTTCCAGCTGTTTCGCTTTTCTTTCATCAGCTTGTGCTTGTGTGATTTTGCCGTCTGTAACCGCTTTGGCTAGTCTTTCAGCATCCTGTTTCACGAGAAGATCGATGATTTGCTGTTTGGATATGCCTTTGGCTTCTCCAATAGCCGCCAACGATTTACCTGCTTTCAATTCGGTATGAAGGGTAGCTTCATCAATATTTAAAAGAGTCAATAGCTCCTGATTGGCGATACCACCAAGCTTCACCTTGTCTCCACCTTTGAATCCCTGTGCTTTGTGCTCAGTTGATGTATCTGTGGATGTTGTCGTCGTAGCTGACTGTGCATATGCTGTACCAGCAAGTGCCATAAGGGCAAGTCCTAAAGTAATGGGCAGTAGTTTCTTTTTCATACTCGAAATCACTCCTGATTGGTTTATTTTGGGTACGCTTTTGGGCGCACTCTTAATATATCCTTGCAAAGTGAAAATTAGGTGAAAGGAACATTATTCCTACATAAAAAAATATTATCTAAGAATGACGAATAGCATGAACAGTTTTCACTAATTTTTCATGTAATCATGGTATGCTTTCTTCTATAGAGAAAGGGGTGCAGCACATTGAATATTTTGTTAGCGGAAGATGATGCCCGTCTTGGCGAGCTGATTGTACATATGCTGAAGAGGAAAGCCGGTTATCAGGTAGATTGGGTGATGACAGGTAATGATGCCTGTGATTATGCCCTGGCTTCACATTACGATGTGTTAATTATGGACTGGATGATGCCGGATGGATCTGGTGTAGATGCTTGCCGAAGGTTGCGGAAATCAGGGTATTCAGGTGCCGTACTGATGCTGACCGCAAGGGATTCATTGGAGGATCGTGTCGAAGGTCTGGATGCCGGGGCAGACGATTATGTCATTAAGCCATTCGAAATCTCCGAGCTGTTGGCCCGAATACGTGCGCTATCCCGCCGCAACTATGCTCCGATTACGGAAGAAGTAGTGCATTTTCAAGATATTAAGCTGAATCGTACCGGATATTCCGTGCAACAAGGTGGAATCGCGATCCAGCTAACACCCCGCGAGTTTCAGCTGCTGGATTTGTTGGCACACAATAAGGGTCAGGTGCTGACCCGGGAAGTGATTTTGGACCGGATATGGGGTTACGATACCGATGTTTCGGCCAAGATCGTGGATGCAACCGTCAAGCTGCTTCGCAAAAAGCTGGAACCATTCGGCTCGGAGGAACTCATACAAAGTATTCGCGGGGTGGGGTATAAGCTTGAAGGATAAATGGTTGAAGTGGATCGTCAGGCGTTGGGGAAGTGATATCTTTCAACGCACACAAAGCCGTTTGACGCTTGTGTACAGCGGACTATTAATGCTGTTTCTTATTATTTTTATAGTGATCGTGTATGCATTGCTCTACTTTATTATCCTTAACGATCAAGAGCGT
Source organism: Paenibacillus baimaensis (assembly GCF_025567575.1). Lineage (NCBI taxonomy): Bacteria > Bacillati > Bacillota > Bacilli > Caryophanales > Paenibacillaceae > Paenibacillus > Paenibacillus baimaensis. Next base: position 122,363 of record NZ_JAOQIO010000125.1, read on the forward strand.
GAAGTCGAAGCCGTGGTTGAACAAGAGGTGCGACTGATCGAGGAGCATATGAATACGAATAAAATACTGGACACGCGAATGCTGGAGATTCAGGGTGTAATCGGACCCTCCCAGGACCAGCTTTTTAATTACATTATGGGACCGAACGGCCAGCTGCTATATGGAAACGATATCGGTCGGGGGCTGCGTCCCCAGCTATTGGATTTGTTAAAGGGCTGGACCCCTAAGAAAAATGAATTGCGCTACGACAAGCTGAGATTATCCAAGGATCGATTCGGGGATCGCCGTTTCCCTCGAGGATATAACAAACCATTGGATCAGGCGAATACTCAAGAGATTCGTTTGCTGGCAGCAGGTAAAGCGATTATGCAAGGGAACAAGCAGGTCGGTACTTTATATGTAGGCAAAAATATTTCCTATAACTACGAGCTGTTTAATTGGTTATTGTATATTTTTGGTGGATTGGCGGTGCTGTTTTTTGGAATTGCGCTGTATATGAGCCATATCATGTCAAGACGGGCGATGATCCCGATTATACAATCCTATACGAGGCAGCGAGAATTCGTGGCTGATGCGTCGCACGAGTTGAGAACACCGCTAAGTGTCATGCTGTCGTCCATCGATTCACTGGAAATGGAACAGACGGAGGAGACGGATCCGTTTGTGCGAAAGCTGCTGGTGAACATGAAGGATGAGGTTAAACGCATGACCAGACTGGTTAGTGATCTGCTGCTGCTGGCTCGTTCGGATACGCCGGAATATATTTTGCATTGGGAAGCTTTTGATTTGGAGCCTCATGCCCAAATGATTGTGGAATCCATGAAAAATTTATCCGGTTCCAAGCAAATTGATCTGCAAATGGTTGCCTCAGGTAAGCTTGAAATCGAGGGAGATGTGGAACGTTATAAGCAGTTGCTCATCATCCTGCTGGACAATGCGCTGAAGTATACGCCAAGCGGCGGTAAGGTCACTTTGAGGCTGTCACTAAATGCCAGCGATATCAATCGCAAGCTCGTCATGGTTGTTGAAGATAACGGTATTGGGATTGCTGAAGAAGAACAGAAGCAAATATTTCTGCGTTTTTATCGCGCGGACAAATCCCGTTCCCGACAGATGGGCGGACATGGTCTGGGGCTGGCTATTGCGAAGTCGATTGTAGATGCCCATCACGGTACCATTGATGTCAGCAGCACGCTCGGCGAGGGAACGAGCTTCACCGTAACATTTCCGGCGGCCAGGAGTAGTTGAGTGGAGTGGGATGGGATGAGGTTGAAGGAAAAGCAGGTAACCTGAGGCGGCAGTCTTGAGGTACCTGCTTTTTTCATACATGCCAGAACGTGTAAACGGCCTTACTATCAGCATATTTCAACACCAATGCAATATAATGTTCAATTTCCACAGAATGGGTAATAAGTATTATCTCGCGTGTTTGTTCATCACAATTCATGGATACCATCCAGATACGAACGCCGCACTTATTACATAGGCTTTACTTGTCCATTGCTTGACAAAATCGATTTATTGGGGGAAATATGTATGAAAAAAAGCTTATCAGTTATTGTATCTCTGTCCGTCGTGTTCTCAACTCTTGCTCTGGGAGGTGCGGTATCTGCCAAAACCTCTGCGGATTTCAATGATTTGAAGGATCTGGATGCTACGACGAAAGCCAAATTTGATTCATTGATCGGTGCGGGAATATTTGACGGTGTCAGTGAAGGCACATTCGGCCTGAAGGACAAAATGAACCGTGCCCAATTTGCAAAAGTAGCCGCTTTGATATTCAAGCTAAAGGTGGACAACACGCTGACAGCCTCCACCTTTACGGATGTAAAGGCAAGCGATCCGGCCAACGGCTATGCATTACCTTATATAGAAGCTATCGTGAAAGCGGGGATAACTGACGGATTCGCGCCAGGTCAATACAATCCCGCAGGTGAAGTAACGAAAGAGCAGTTGGCTGCATTCCTCATTCGCGGACTGGGTATGGAAAACCAGGTAAAAGCAACAGCTGGATTGAACGATCCAACCATATCCACCTGGGCTCAAAGCTATGCGGCTTTGGCGATCAGCTTGAAGCTGCTTCAGGCGAATGCGGACGGTACGTTTGGCGGCATGACACCGGCAACGCGTGATTTGCTTGTGTTATCCTCCTATGAATCGTCCCAGCAGTATAAGCCAATATTTAGCGGCAAGTATGGGATCATTTCCTTCAAGGCGAGTAATTCCAATGCATTCACGGTTCAATTCAACGGTGCCCTGCCTGACACCTCGGCAGCCAAGCTGATCCTGACTCGTAATGGTTCACCGGTAACAGGTGGATATACAACCAGTTGGAATGATGATAAAACAACAGCGACCTTGACTTTGGATAATAAATGGGATGCGGCAGCATGGGGCGTTACGCTGGATGGCGTATCGAATCTGGATGAGTCGGCCAAAACCGCTCAATTTACAACGACTGCGGAACAAATCACGGGTATCAGTTTCCTGACCGCTGGCGATACGCTGCCTAACGATAAACGGATTCGTATTGATTTTAAAGCAGCTAATCAGTATGGTGGCCAATCCTCTTTATCGGCGAGCAATTTTAAAATTTATGCCAGCAAAGGTACAACAACGGTCATTGGCGGGGAGCAAGCCTTTTATCTGGATTTACCTGATGGTACGGTTAAAGGCGAAGGGGTTTCCATCACGGTCATCTATGAGTCAACAAGCATACAAGGCAATAAAGTATTCCAGATTGGGGATAAAAGCACCGTATCCAGGCTGGAGGTCGGGCAGCTCGTTAATGATTCCGGCAACAAGCTGGATGCGATTGCTTCCAAGGGCTACGCTTATCTGAATGTAAAGGCCTATGACCAATACGGTATTCGTGTGGAAAATAAAGCCGATTTGAATGCGGGTATTGTGGTACTGACGAATGATTCCGACCTGGAAAAAGGTAATGATGGCGAGAATCTGGCCTTCGTTGACAATGTGATTGGGGACTCGGCGGCAGATCTGAAGCTGCGCTCGGTATCTGATAAAACGAAGGATGTTACCATTTCCCTTATCGCCAACGGGTCGGGACAGACCTATACGAAGGTGATCAAGATCTCTGGCAACCAATCGGCAGCAAGTTTGGTTTTTGGTGCTTATAATTACAGCTTATCCAAGGGTGATGTGCCGACAGGGGATGAAGCGACCGATGCGAAGTTTTATGTGCCGATTATTGTGAAGGATTCCCAAGGTAATCAACTGACGCCACAGGAAATTTATGATCAACGGGCCAAATTCAATATTTTCTCCAACGGTGGTGTAACACTGGCTGCTGATCCTATATCCAATAATGGCTCGCATAAGGGTATGATCGCAATTACAGGTGTGATCAACAAAGATAATTCAACGATCACCATCCAGCTCAAGGATAGTCCGGATGTGAGAGCCCAGCTGACATTAAACGGCAATGAAGAGCGCAAGGCTGACGACATTCGCTTCTCAATTACACCAGCCAAATACATGACTGCCGGTACTAATAATGAGTTGAAAATCAAACTATATGACCAATTCGGCGGCGAGCTCAAGTACGATGCTGCTAATCAATATGTAGTTCGCTACTCCTTGAAAGCCAATTCAGGAGATGCCGCAACGCTTGGCGCTACCAGTCTTGCAAGCACGCAACGGACGGATCAGGCTAACAGCGCCTCGCCGCGAAAATACATTTTGCAGCCGATGACATTGGGTCAGGAGGTATACCTGGACTTTAAGCTGGCTCATGATTCATCCGATATGAGTGTGGATTCCGTGTTTGATAAATCATTCAATTTCTACACCGGAACTGGCGCAAAAGCTGCGAATTATTTGTTCAAGGCTTCCTTGTTGAAGGCGGATACGAATGGCAGCATTGCTGTGAATGGGGTTAACTATGCAGAAATTGATTCGGTTTCAACGACAATGAGTGTTATTGACCCTAACGATTCTGCGAATAAGCTGACTTATGAAGCTTATCTGGATCATTCAAACAATACTTTACTGGCGACTGATGATTATTTGAGCACAGGATCAGGGGCGGCAGGAGCGAGCAGCGTCTATGACAACTACCGCGGATTTGCCAAGGAAGTCAAAATTAGAGCTAAGCTGGACAATAGCGAGATCGTCAAGGTGCCTTCTTCCGTTGTTTCGGTTACGTCCAGTAACAATCAGGTAGCCGATGCAGCGAGCAAATCTGCCGATCAGAATGGCAGTCGGTTCGTTGCCGGAGGCAAAGCGGGAACAGCCCAGCTCAGCATCCTGTACAACAATGGCCGGAATGAAATTGCTAATTCGAAGATCGATGTAACCTCGAAGAATGAAGGTCCGGTTGTAGGCAGCATCGTGCTGAACAAGACAGGCAAGGAAGTTGCCTTGGCGGAGCTTCAGGCAGGGCTGTATATCTGGGATACGAAGCTGGCTGAGAAAATAACGGTTACTGATCAATACGCTGGTGAATTTGTAGCAGAACGTGCACCTGGGGCTTTGAGTGAGGAAGCAGCTGTTTCACGTAATGATTTGTTTAAAATTGGAAATACAGGAACGAATGGTAATGAGGTACTGAAGCTGAGCTTCTTTATAAGCAACGTAGTAGGCAGCAAGCCAAGTGCTGTTACTATAGATAAAATGGGTAAAGCTCAATATACAGGTGCTGCAGGCGACGTAACCAGCTTTAAAATTAACATTGTGGCACCAAGCAGCCAAACGGCCTCCTTTGATGTCAATGTAAAATAATCGGTACAATCCATACGGAGGAGCGGTTGAGATGAACGGAGTTCATTTGGTGATGGGAACACCGAATGCTTATATGCAGGAGGTGGGATTGATTCATGCAGCTGGCGAATGGATTGCCAAATGGGGAAAGCGGATTTTTATTGTCACAGGCGCAGCCTCTTGGGAGAGCGTGAACAAGAAGCTGACCGCGAGTCTGGACCGAGCCGATATAGTCTACGCATATGCTGTCTATGAAGGGGAATGCTCTTATAATGAAAACGAGAGATTATCCGCTATGGTTCTGGAAGGTACAGAGCTAATCGTTGCGGTTGGAGCGGGTAAAGTGACGGACATCGCCAAAAAACTTAGCCACGATCTGAAGCTGCCCTTCATAGCAATTCCTACGCTGGCAGCTACATGCGCGGCGGCCACGAATTTGTCTGTGATGTATACCGATCAGGGTCATTATTATGATAGTCAAGTATTTCTCAATAATACGCTGCTGGTACTGATCGATACGGATGTTGTGGCCAAAGCCCCACCTCGTTATTTGATTGCAGGGATAGGCAGCACGTTGGCAACGTGGTATGAAGCATCGGCTTGCTCCTTTGATAAGCGGCATAATGTACCGACAATTAGCGGGCTGCAAGCAGCGAAGCTTGGTTATGACACCATAATGAAGTATGGAGTAACTGCGATAGAAGATGCAAGGCGAGAGAATGCTTCGTTTGCATTGCAGCAGGTGGTTGACGCCATTGTATTATGCGGCGGTATGGTCAGCGGTTTGGGTGAAGATAACTGCCGCTGGGCTGCTGCTCATGCGATCTATAATGGCTTGATAACTCTTCCCCAGCAAGCTTTACATGGAGAAATAGTTGCTTATGGCACATTGGTGCAATTAATATTGGAGCAGCGTCAACCAGCAGAAATAAATGAACTGCTTGCTTTCTATAAGCTTATAGGTTTGCCAGTCAAGCTTCACCAGTTGGGCATAGACTATCCGATTGAAGAGGCAGAGAAGGAACATTGGATGAGCGCAGTGCTCTCTTCAGCCGGGACGATCGGAAACATGCCTTTTGAAGTGACAGCCGAAGCTTTAACAATGGCCGTGGAGCAGCTGGAGAAGTGGGAATAGCATCAAGTAACGGTCCTCGTTGTTGTTAGTGGCGGGGCTGTTTGTCTATCATTCGAATGCAAGGTGGTATACAATAAAGTCCATCATGGATTGTGCTAACAGAGGGAGGTTTCAGCATGGAGAATCAACCGCGGTTTAATGGAATGCAAAAAACAGTGCTGATCCTGTTCACCGCGCTCGCTCTGATCGGGTTACTGTGGATTATTCGTGTGCTCGCGATAGATGGCTTCCTCCAGATAGGTATTCCGCAGGTTTCGGCGAACGATACGAGTCTTACCCTTTCCTTGGATAATGGAGATATCGTAAGAGGGAGTAAAGGGATCATAGCATCAGGCAGCAAACCGGAGTCTAAGCTTAGTTTGCTCATTGATGATGTGAAGGTGACAGCCAAATCGGTTATGCAGCAAAAAGCAATGCTCACCTTTGAAGCCGAGGGGATGAAGTCGGGCGATGGGTTTAAAAATTCGATATGGGTGAACGACAAGCTTGCCTATACCTTTGATAAAAATATTGCGGGATTTACCAAATTGACAGTTCCCATCAACGCGGAGCTGCTGCAGCAGGGAAATAATAAAATAACGCTGCGTGCTGGCAGCAAAAAAACGCCTGATGACAAGGAGGGTGAACGCGATGTGTGGAAATTCCGCGCCCTGAAGTTCGAGCTTGGGGACGGAACGGTTCTGGATGATCCGAATTATAAGACTGCTACTGTGTATACGGTCGGGACTGCTTCTGGCGCGGCACAAGATCCAAGCACGTTCCAAAAAGAATTTAATTATGTGATCAAAGACGATAAGTATCGCAGTGTCTATTATTTGTGGGATACGCTGGAACTGCATGAAACCAATCATAAGGTTGAATTAATCGCTGAGGAGGGAACGAGCAAAAAGGCCAAAACGGTTATCGTTCAAGTCGATAATACCGCACCGGTTCTTGAGGTCGTTTCACCTATCGAGGGCAGAACCTACAAGAATCGAATTGCTGTTAATGTCAAATCCAATGATGCAATATCCGGCACTGCTTCTGTTGTCGCCAAGCTGGACGGTAAGGTGATTGAGCTGCCGGCCGAGCTGCAAACAACGGAGCTGCCGGTTGGTGCGCATAAGCTGGAAGTAAGTACGACCGATAAGGCGGGTAATGAGCGCAGTAGTGCCGTCAACTTTCAGGTATTGAATGAAACGCCTGAGCTGCCGAGCCAGCCTGCACCAACCGATCGTTCTTCAATTTCATCCGCTGAGCTGAAGCTAAGCGTACAGGTGGATGACTCGACCAAGGATCCGTTGGATGTATCCTTTTACAAAGCTCGGCGTTACGATTTGAGCGAAACGGGCAAGCACGAGGCATTAACCCATGCCGTTGATCGGGAGCCACCACTCGAATTGGTACCCCAGGGTGAGACTATGATGACTGATGAGCAGCGTTCCTTGGTTGCCGTCAAAGATGGTCAATATCTGGTTAATGATAACAAAGAGAAATTTCCGTATCACCGCTTCACCTTTGAGGTGGGCAATGATCCTTTAACCGATTCTGATATCGTCTGGACGGGACATTCGCTGCCTGATCGACTGGTCACTATGTATGTATGGAATTTTGATACGCAGTTATGGGAAGACATAGATTCGAACAGAGGGACAGAGGACTTTACGTTAAGAGGGAGAATCAAGCCTGCTCAGATGGTGCGCGGCGGCAAGGTAGAGGTGCTTGTGCAGGATCGTATTCCGACGACAGGTGATTATGATTTTGCCTTTCTATGGATGACCGATACCCAGTACTATTCGGAGTCGTTTCCCAAAATTTATGATCTGATGACCAAGTGGACCGTTGATCACTGGAAGGAAAAAAAGTTCAGCTATATGGTGCATACAGGGGATATTATCAACAATTGGAACAGCAAGACTGAATGGGAAAATGCTTCGAAAAGCATGAAAACCCTTGATGATGCTCATATCCCTTATGGTATCGTTGCAGGTAATCATGATGTCGCTTATGATGTCGGCAATTATGAGGAGTTTTGGAAATATTTTGGCCGCGAGCGGTATATCAAGCAGCCTACCTTTGGCGGGGATCTGAACAATAACCGGGATCATTACGATCTGGTTTCGGTCAAGGGCAACGATTTTGTTATCGTTTATCTCGGTTGGGTGATTGACCCAAAAACGTTCGATTGGGCCAATAGTGTGCTCAAGAAATATGCGGACCGCAATGCTATAATCGCGACACATGAATACTTGAAGCCGAGCAAGGCTTATTATGGTCAAGGGCGTTGGGTGTATGAGCGGCTTGTAGAGCCTAACCCGAATGTGTTTATGGTGCTGGGCGGTCATAATCCGGGTGTTGCCTATAATATTAAGAAAATAGGGGACCGCAAGGTGCTGGAATTGCTAAGCGATTACCAGAATGGTCCAGAAGGCGGACAGGGGTATATGCGTTTCCTGCAATTCGATTTGCAGAACAAGCAGCTATTCGTCAATACGTATTCACCCTATTTGAATAAGTACAACTTTTTCAAACCGGACGAGGATGAATTCGTACTGCCGCTGAATCTGAAACCGATTGAAAAGCAGGTGGCAACCGATTATATCGGTATTTATTCGAGAACGAATGAGCTGATCGGTAAAGCATCGAAGGTTCCGAGCGGAAGCACGGCGACAGTTCCATACCCGAATACGCAGCCGGGTGAAAGCTATTCCTGGTTCGCGATAGCACGGGATGAATTTGGAGGCTTTAGCCGATCGGATGTATGGTCATTTACAACCAAATAAAGATGCGAAGAACAGCCACAGGGCCTACTCTGTGGCTGTTCTTCGTGCTGTGAGTCGTATTCAGCTTGACAATGCCGCTTGTTAACTTCTTATTGACTTGTGATTACGCTTCATCTACGATGAACGCAAACCTATTGACTTAGCACCAAATAACAAGCTGTACAGCCATTCAGGAGGGTGAGGCTATTTTTATGAAATTAAACTGGCAAAAATGGTGGTTTTCGATATTCACCAAGCTGCTGGCGATGTTCTTTATTGTTGTGCTTCCGGTTTATGCTTTGGCGATTCAGATGAACGATCTGGGTGCTCAAATTGTAAGGGATGAGGTGTCCAATTCGCTGCTTTCGCAAATCCACTTTTACAGCAATTCCCTGAATAAGGAAATCGATCGCATGGTTCGGCTGCAGCGTGAGTATGTGAATGACAATGATCTGACCTCGTTAAGCGTGATTGCAGAAGGCTTGACCTTCTATGAGCGCACAGCGCAGATGAAGCAATTTCAGCAAAAGCTGGAATTGATGAAAAGCTCAGGTATTTACGTGAAAAAAGCAAGCGTTTACATTCCGCCAATACAGCGGATAATTTCGACGGACGAGCTATCGGAGGCACTATCCCCAGAAATGACAAACGGTTTGAAGGTGGAACGAGAGCTTCCCCATACTTCACCGCTGATGTATAAGGACGGTAGGCTGCTGCTTCGTGAATATTATCCGAGTTTACCCGTTTCCGCGCAGCGTGATCCGTTATTTGTACTGGAAACTGAGGTTTCAGTAGACGAATTGCGGCTTTTTTTGCGGCAAATTTCCGGCTCCAAGGGCGGGGCGGCGCTGCTGCATACGAGTTGGATCATCGCAGGCGAGCAGAAACAGCCGGAGCTGGACCCGATAGCGGCTAACGTTCGCAGCTGGGTGACCAATAAGGGAGATGGAATGCAAGGGATCGAGACGATCACTCTGAACAAGCAAAGCTATATTACCGCTTACGAATATTTACCGGATACCGATACAACACTGATGGTTTATGTACAGGAAGCGGATCTGCTCGGACCTCTCAACAAATATAAGAGCTACATCATCCTGATGTCGATAGTTACCGTGGTGCTGATTATTTTCGTATCGTACTGGGTGTATAAGGTTATTCACAAGCCTTTGACCAAAATGGTTCGTGCCTTCCGCAAGGTGGAATCCGGTAATCTATCGGTCTCCCTGCATCATAAAAGCAGAGATGAATTCAGCTACTTGTATCATCAGTTTAATATGATGACGGCGAAGCTTAATACGCTTGTCTACGAGGTTTATGAGCAGAAGCTGCAAACGCAGCAGGCCGAGCTTAATCAGCTGCAGTCCCAGATCAATCCGCATTTTTTGTATAACAGCTTGTATTTACTGTACAGGATGACCAAAGCAGAGGATTACGAAAACAGTCTGAGATTCACCAAATATTTGGGCGATTATTTCCGCTATATTACGAAGAAGACGGGAGATGATGTTCGACTTGCCGATGAATGGCATCATGTTCGGATGTATATGGAAATCCAGAACGTCCGTTTTTCCAACCGTGTTCAGGTGAGCATTGATGAGCTGCCGGAAGCGCTGCTTTCGTTTCAAGTGCCAAGACTTATTTTACAGCCATTGGTAGAGAATGCCTATAATTATGGGCTTGAGCACACGATCACGGATGGCAAGCTGTCCGTAACGCTGGAGTCGGGGCCTGATGAGCTGCGGATTATTATTGAAGACAATGGAGCGGGAATGTCGGAAACAGATCTCACGAATTGGCGGAGCAGATTATCCTCAAAGCAGGTGAACGCGGAGGTTAGCGGCATTATGAATGTGCACCGCAGGCTTCAGCTGAAATTTGGAGAACAATCGGGAATTACGCTGTCCACCGGACTGCAGGGAGGACTTCAGGTAGTTATGAACATTCAGATGACCAAGGAACAGGAGGGACAACATGCTGCACTTGATGCTGGTCGATGATGAACCGTTAGCAGTCGATTACTTGTTCGATGCGATACAGGAATGGAAGCAGTATGAGCTGACGGTGACCAAAGCATATTCAGGCATTCATGCGATGGATAAAATGAACGATATGCGTCTGGATATTTTGCTCACCGACATCAGAATGCCAGGCATGAATGGTCTGGAGCTTGCGGACCGTGTACGAGAGCAATGGCCACGCTGCAAAATCATTTTTTTATCGGGTTATAATGATTTTGATTACATCCAAACCGCCATCCGCAAAGGCGGAACCGATTACGTTCTCAAGACTGAGGGTGATGAACTGATATTTCAGGCTATAGAAAAGGCAGCCCAGGAAATCACCACCGAGCTGATGGAGGGTGATATCTCGCTTAAGGCCAGACAGCAGCTTCAACAGGCACTCCCTGCCTTGCGGCGTGATTACTTGTTGGAGCTGCTTCGTGGTGAGGGAGATTCTGTGGCTGTCCGAGCAAGAAGGTTTGCTGAGCTTCAGATCGGATTGGATGCCGAGCAGCCAGTATTCGTGGCCTTGGGCCGTGTGGATGATTGGAGAGAGTATGCTTCGCTATCGGACAAATCGTTGATGCTCTATTCGATTCAGAACATTGCCAAGGAGTTATTGGCTGACAGATTTGGATTCCTGTTCATCCCTTATGATAAATTCCGGTTTGTATGGCTGATACAGCCCAAGAGCAGCAGTGATGGAGAGTCCTCTTCAGCTTCACCTGAAGAATGGGAACGGCTTGGCCGATTTGTGAGAGGAACCTCGGAATCTATCCAGGAAACGTGCAGCAAGCTGCTGAAGCTGCCCATTTCGTTGATTATGAGCTCTGGGTCATGCTTATGGGAAGAGGCGGCCCGGCAGATCGATTCACTGAAGCTGCTGTTAAGCAGCGGCTGGATAAGAAGCCAGGAAATGCTGATTACCGAGTCGGGTTCATCCGAGACAGGCGGGGAGCGATCCAGTCGTGCTTTCTTCGCCGAGACCGAATTCCGCAATCAGCTGCGCAAGCTGGATCTGCTTGAACCGCATCTCGATAATGGAGAGAAGTCTCAATTTGCACGGCTGTATGAGGACATTACCCGGTTTGACGAGCTGGCTTTCACGGAGCAGAAAATCACCTATTTGACTTTGGAAATATTCAGCCATTTATCGGCTTTTTTTCTTTCCTATTTAAACCGACGCAATCTGACGGACAGGATCGGTCCGCAGCTGCAGCTGGACACTTACATACAGCTGGAAAACCATCGCTCCTGGCAGACGGCACTGAGCTACTTTCGTCGATTGGGAGAAACGATAGCGGAGCATAACAGTCATGTTCAGGAAGAAAAAACGACGGATATGATTCGGCTCATTCATCAATACGTGCACGATTATATCCATGAAGAGCTGTCGTTAACCCGTTTATCCGAGGTCGTGTACCTGAGTCCTCCTTATTTATCCCGTCTGTACAAGCAGCTTACAGGGGTCAATCTGCTGGATTACATTACAGAGGTTAGAATAACGCGTGCCAAGCATTTATTAAAAAGCACGAACCTCAAAATCCACGAGATCGCAGCTGAAGTCGGTTTTGACTCGGCACCATATTTTACCCGCTTATTTAAAAAGATCACGAACAGCACGCCGCTTGAGTATCGGGAATTATGATGGAATGGGAAGCTGGCTTACCAAGCAGTTTCCTTTTTCATAATATCAGAATTTATTAGTTTCAGCAGAGCTGAATATTCTGATATTGCAAGAAAAGCTACATTTAAAACACGGATGTATCTTCCTCGAATAGGCTTCGATCAGAAGTTTTTCTTATATCGATTTGCTATAAGGACAGCATCAATCTTGTCTAATTCACGAATTGGATAAAATAAGATAACGATCATAAGAAAGTCCCGTATGCTTCGAGGCGGGTTCGTTTTACAATCAGGTAGTAAGAATAAATATCAAGGGGGAACGTTCATGAAGAGAATACAACGCAATTCACTCATTATGACAGCGCTATCAATTCCGCTGCTGTTGAGCGCCTGTACCGCAACCAAAGAGGCGGCAGCACCGAATACTACACCACCGAGCTCTACACCACCTGCAGCAGCAGTGGATAACAAGCCTGCAGATCCGATGGGTAAATACAGTCCGACGATTGAGGTGTCTACGGTTCGTGCGATAGATGCGAGCTTCAAATTTGCCGAGGGAGAGTCGCTGGATAAAAACATTTGGACCCCCATTATGGAAAATGATCTGGGCATTAAAGTCAAAAACCTGTGGGTTGTCGATGCCTCCCAATTTTCACAAAAGCTGAACGTCACACTTGCTTCAGGAGAGCTGCCCGATTTTATGGCGGTTGACCGGGTGGTCATGCAGCGTTTGATCGATTCCAATTTGGTGGAGGATCTGACCACGCTTTACGATAAATACGCAACCCCGTTTACCAAGGAAGCGCTGCTTAAGGATGGCGGTGCCGCAATGAAGTCTGTTACCGTGAACGGCAAGCTGATGGGGATTCCGCAGACATTTGAGAACAATGGTGTAGCCTCCGCCAGCATGGTCTGGATCAGGACGGATTGGATGAAGAAGCTCAATCTGGCGGAGCCGAAGACGATGGACGATGTGTTGAATATTGCCACGGCATTTGCCAAAAACGATCCGGATGGCAACGGCAAGGCCGATACGATTGGGCTTGGTGTGAGCAAGGATATTTTTAAGGAAGCCAATAACGGAGTCACGCCTGCTTCACTGATCGGACTGTTCAATGCGTACCATGCCTACCCGACATTTTGGGTCAAGGACGCCTCCGATAAGCTGGTATACGGCTCGGTGCAGCCGGAGATGAAGCCAGCTCTGGAAAAGCTGCAGCAGCTCTATAAGGATGGCGTGATCGATAAGGAGTTTTCCGTTAAACCTTGGAAAAAGGTAGCTGAGGATGCGGCGGCAGGTAAGCTGGGTGTAGCATTCGGCTATGTGGCGGATGCGACGACCTTCTTCAAGGACAACCGCAAAAATGATCCGAAGGCGGATTGGCAGGCATTTCCGATTACATCCGCAGACAGCAAGCCGGTGATTCTACAGGCTAATGATGCCGCGACTTCATTCTTTGTCGTGAAAAAAGGCAGCAAAAATCCTGAAGCCGTAATCAAATTACTGAATTTATACAATAAACGTTACTTTCAGACCGATTACAGTGGCTCCAAAAATCCGTTTATTATCGATACAGCAACCGGTATTTACCCCGGAAAATATTTCCCAGTGCTCATTAATCCGGCAGACTTGAATATCAATGCCCATTTGAAGGTGGTAGAGGAGCTGAAAAACAAAGGTGATGGAAGCAAGCTCGACTTTCCGGCATCGCTCCACTTCAGCCGGGTAGCAGGCTTTCGCAAGGGTGACGACAGCCTGTGGTTCTCGGAGCGTACCTTTGGTCCTGAGGGTTCATTCGGTGTCATCGCGACCTATTTAAAAAACAAGAACTATCAGTTCAATGCCTTCACCGGTGCCCCTACTGCCACGATGGTGGAGAAGGATGCCACGCTCCAAAAGATCCAGAACGAAATGGTAACCAAAATTATTATGGGTGCCGCACCGATCAGCGATTTTGATAAATTCGTCAAGGAATGGAAAAGCCTTGGCGGCGATGCGATTGAAAAGGAAGTTAACGAGTATTACAGCAAAAATAAATAATACAAGGGGGCTTACGGGGAGATTGTGCCCGGCCCCTTTCCTTCGAAATCAAGTCTTGAAGCATAAGGGAGTTGAATGGAAATGAATACGAAATGGAGGCTGCAGCTTCCTCTGCATTTGATGATTATTCCGGGTTTGTTGCTCGTACTCATCTTCAGCTACGGTCCTATGCTGGGCATTATTATTGCCTTTCAGAAATTTAATCCGGCCAAGGGAATTATGGGTTCACCTTTAGTCGGCTTCGATAATTTTGTGTATGTCATGAAGCTTCCGAGCTTTTATCAGGTTATCTGGAATACGATCTATATCGCGGTAATGAAAATTATAGCGGGGTTAATAGTTCCATTGACTGTGGCTGTGTTATTGAACGAAATGCGGCGAGAATTTGTGAAGCGTATGGTGCAAACTCTCGTGTATTTGCCGCATTTTTTATCGTGGGTTATCCTGAGCGGGGTTCTGGTGGACATCCTGTCGCCTTCTTCCGGGATTGTGAATCAAGGCCTGCAGTGGCTGGGTATAGAGCCGATTTTTTTTATGGCGGATAATCACTGGTTTCCCTTTACACTGGTGCTGTCCAATGAATGGAAGGAATTTGGCTTCAGCTCAATTATTTATTTGGCAGCCATTACGAGCATTAACCCGTCGTTATATGAGGCAGCTGTGATTGACGGTGCTAATCGATGGAAGCAAACCTGGCATGTGACTTTACCCGGCATGGCTCCGATTATTGTGTTAATGGTCACGCTTAGTATAGGAAATGTGTTGAATGCCGGATTTGAGCAGGTGTTTAATTTGTATAGTCCGGTTGTCTATGAAAGCGGTGATATTATCGATACATTTGTTTATCGAATCGGGATCGTTGATGCGCAATATGGCGTTGCAACGGCCATAGGACTGTTTAAATCAGTGGTTTCCTTTATCCTGCTGTCTACATCTTATTTGATGGCTTATCGTTTCGCTAACTACAGAATTTTCTAGGGAAGGGAGGAAAGCGTAATGGTTGAGCATCCGTCGTGGTCCCGCAGACTGTTTATTATTTCGAATTATATGCTGCTGGTCGGCTTGTCCTTGTTATGTATTTTACCGTTGATTAATGTATTTGCGATTTCGCTCAGCTCCAGCTCTGCTGCGGCAGCAGGCTTTGTCAAGCTGTGGCCGGTCGAATTTACATGGAAGGCTTATGCGTTTATTGTCCAAAAACCCGAGTTCATACGCTCGCTTGTGGTAACGCTGCAGCGTGTGGCGCTGGGTGTTACCTTGAACATGGTGCTTGTTATTCTGGTTGCCTATCCGTTATCCAAGGATGCCAAGGCATTAAAGGGAAGAACGTTATATGCGTGGATCTTTGTGTTCACCATGCTGTTTAACGGTGGTCTGATCCCGTTATATATGACGATTAAGGCGCTTGGCCTGCTGGATTCGATTTGGGCGCTGGTTCTGCATCATGCACTGCCTGTGTTCAATATTCTGATTTTACTTAACTTCTTTCGCGGACTCCCCAAAGAGCTGGAGGAAGCAGCATTTATGGATGGAGCCGGTCATTGGACGGTGCTGTGGCGAATATTTGTCCCGCTGTCGACGCCGTCTCTGGCGACCCTGCTGCTATTTTCCATTGTTGGGCAGTGGAATGCCTGGTTTGACGGCATTATCTTCATGAACTCGCCGCACAACTACCCCTTACAGAGCTATCTGTATACGGTTATTACGGCTGTAGATACGTTATTGGCAGGCAGTGTTGATATGGAGATGCTGGCTGAGGTATCAGATCGGACTGCGAAGTCTGCACAAATTTTCCTCGGAGCACTGCCGATTTTGTTAGTCTATCCGTTCATCCAGCGTTTCTTTATGAAAGGGATTGTGCTTGGCAGCGTGAAGGAATAAGGAAATGCAAGGACGTAATGTTAGAAGCAAAACAACTCCGATAAAGGATGGGACTCATAATGGGGAATAAATCATTAATCGTCGATGCCGATGTGCACAATGGAATGAAAAGCTTAAACGAGCTGCTGCCATTTCTCCCGCGGGTATGGCACGAGCAGTGGCTGGAGATGGGAATTGGAGCGGCTCGGGTCTATTATTCAGCAGTCGGCGGAGCCATGAAGGACGCAGTCCCGGAGAATGGTGGCGGACAGGGAAGTGACCCGGAATTTATGCTGAAGCACCTGCTTGAGCAGTATCATATCGACTATGCGATCCTGAACTCCGGAATTGAAATCTCCTTATACCCGGACCCGGATTATGCCAACGTGGTTGCCTCCGCCTGGAATGATTGGATGTCGGAGCTGTGGCTAAAGGCTTCACCGAAGTTTCGCGGCTCGATTCTGATCAATAATACAGACCCGATTGCGGCTGCCAAGGAGATTGATCGAATGGCTTCCAATCCGAATATGGTGCAGGTGGTCATGACGAGTGCATCACGGATGCTGCTCGGTCAGCGTTTTTTTCATCCGATTTATGAAGCGGCAGAACGCAATGGGCTTCCTGTAGCCGTTCACCCGGGAGGTGAAGGACGAGGGATTTCCCCGTCCCCGACGAACTCAGGATATCCGACACGTTACTTTGAATGGCACAACATTTTACCTACTGGCTATATGGCGCATGTGAATAGTCTGGTTTGCGAGGGTGTATTCGAAAAATTCCCGCAATTAAAATTTGTTGCCATTGAGGGCGGCATATCCTGGCTGCCTCACCTGATGTGGCGGATGGATAAGAATTTCAAGGCGCTTCGATCCACCGTGCCTTGGTTGAAGCGTCGCCCTTCAGAATATATTCGTGAGCATATTTATTTGACCAGTCAACCGATTGAAGAGCCGGATGATCCCAAGGAGCTGCTGCAAATTTTCCAAATGATCGGAGCCGATAAACGGGTGATGTTTTCAACAGACTATCCGCATTGGGATTTTGATAACCCGATGATGGCGCTGCCGCCGATGCCACGTGAAATGAAAAGGCGTGTGATGGGGGAAACCGCGCAGGAGTTATATCGATTACCTGCTCTTGCGGCTGAAGTGGAGGAGGTGCATGAGTCTTGAACCCATATTTTGCAGCTTCTGAGGAAGAAGTTATATCACTCGGTAAAAAAATCGTCGTCATCAAAAATATGGAGATCGGGATTTTCTATGTGGGTGGCCGTTTCTATGCGTGGCGCAATCTGTGCCCTCATGCTGCTGCACCGGTGTGCAAAGGGTTAATTAACGGAACCACGCTACCCAAGGACGTTTACGAATATGAATTCGGTTATGAAGGCCAAATCCTGCGCTGCCCTTGGCATGGATGGGAATTTGATTTGACCGATGGTCGTCATCTGGCACCTGATTCCAGCGCCAAGCTGCGGGGTTATGAGGTTAAGGTAGAGGATGGCAGCCTGTATCTAATGATGTCTTGAGATATAACCTGATAAAGGAGATAACTTTATGAATAAGAGAGTTATTGTCGATATTGATGTTCATCACGCATTGAAGAGCAGTGACGAGCTGCTTCCCTTTCTGCCCAGAACGTGGCACAACGAATGGAAAGCGATGGGAGTCATTCCCGCACACTATTATTCTCTGATTGGAGCGTACAGGAAGGATGCCTATCCGGAGTCCGGGCCACCGGGAAGTGACCCAGCATTAATGAAGAAACAGCTTCTGGATGAAAATGGCATTGATTATGCGATTCTGACAACGGATGCAATCAATATTTCGGTGTACTATAATCCCGATTATGCCAATGCGGTTGCTGCTGCTTACAACGAATGGACAGCTGGTTATTGGCTCCAAGAGGATTCGCGCTTCAAAGGCTCGATCCTCATTAATAATAACGACCCTGTAGCCGCTGTAAAGGAGATTCATCGCTGGGGTGATCATCCCGATATGGTGCAGATTGTGATGCCAAGCGCCTCGCGGACCTTGTATGGACAACGGATTTTTCATCCGATTTATGAGGCTGCTGAGCAGTATGGACTCCCGATAGCGATTCACCCTACTGCCGAGGGGAGAGGGATTGCACCAGAGCCTACCAATGCCGGTTATCCGACCAGGTACATGGAATGGCATGCAGGCTTAAGTCTCAGCTATATAGCCCATCTGATTAGTCTGGTTTGTGAAGGCGTATTTGAGAAATTCCCGGGCTTTAAGCTGATTGGTATGGAGGGTGGAATATCCTGGCTGCCTAATGTGATATGGACGTTGGATAATCACTACAAGTCGCTGCGATCCTCGGTTCCTTGGCTTACCAAATATCCGTCTGAATACATTATTAATCAGGTTTATTTAACGACCCAACCTTTGGAGGAGCCCGAAAAGAAAGAGTATTTCCTGCAAATTCTGGAGATGATCCATGCGGAGAAAACACTGCTTTATTCCTCGGACTACCCGCATTGGGATTTCGACGCGCCCAAAACCGTCGAATTAAGTCTTCCGAAGCATTTGAGAGCACCTGTTATGGGTGAAACAGCACTGCAGCTGTTCGGTTTGAAACGACCTGTCGGCAAGGAGGCAGCCGAATGAATCGTCATTATATAGCTACGTTGCAGGAATTACGGGAAGCAAGGAGCAAGCTGGTCGTCCTTGAAGGGCAGGAGATCGGGGTGTACGAGGTTGAAGGTGAAGTCCATGCCTGGCGAAGTGTCTGTCCTCATCGGGGAGTAAGCATATGTAAGGGGTGGATCGGCGGTACTAATCTGCCCTCCCAGGTCTACGAATATCACTATGACAGGGATCAGCAAATATTGCGTTGTCCCTTGCATGCCTGGGAATTTGATCTCAAGACAGGACAATTTTTACTGGATGCATCGGTTAAGCTCAAAAGATACGAAACAATAATCGAAGAGGACCGTGTATATGTGGTGACAGGCTCGAAGTCTGGATCTGGAATACCATCGTAGAGGAGGGACGGAATGCAGCAGCAACAGCAACAGCTTGATTGGCATAAGCATTACCGATTTGCGGATTCGGTCGTCGCACCGAATCGTCCATTCGACGGCTCGCATCTTCCCAAGGGAAGTGAAGCAGCAGTGATAGTCGCTCCTGCTAATATAGGTACATCCACAGTGCTGTACTTTACAGGCAAGCTGCCAAAGGAGCCTATTCAAGGCTTGCGAATCACGTTTGCGGTCCATGTCAGAGAGGAAGTAGAGCTCGAGGCTTTTTTGTATGAAAGTGGGGAACGACTCGGTCTGTTTGATGTCAGATATGCTTATGCCAAGCAAATGTTCGAAATCCCTGTTACTCCTGATGGGGGAGAACGAATATTTCGTGAAGGCGTGGGCTTGCGGATGATCAAGGGGACAGAAGATGTATGGTTATTGTGTGGTGAGGGCGAGGAATGCGCCGTATTTTCCCCACACTTACTGCTGGCTCCAGCCCATGCACCGAATCGTTTGGCATTATTCACATACCATCTCCAATCTCAGGCCTGCTACCACCGCTCGGGATGGATGGAAGGCTGTGTGCTGGATGGACTGTACGATATGTATCGTTTCACGAAGGATACTTACTATCTATTGGCTGTCGAACAGCATTTGAAGCTGTTTGTGGACGATAACAAGGAAATCGAGGAGCCTACTGGACCTCGAGTGAAGAACGGTAAAATAGTTGCTGATGTGATTGAACAGACATTACCCTATGCAGTATTGGCTAAAATTCAACCAGATCATCCGGTTATCGATTCACTAATCGCTTATTGGCTTGATTATCAAAGAGCAGATGGTTCCATATACGATCGTGAAACCGATACGATTACCGGTGAAGGCGTTTATACGGTAGGTTATCCTATAGCAGCTATTGCCGCGGCACGCGGACGCGACGATCTGGCTGAGCTCGCCTTAATGCAGCTATGGTCACGCAAAGAGAGGTTGGTTACGGAGCGTGGGATTTATTTGCGTGCAGATGCCGAGAATCACTGCTCCTACCTGAATTGGGCCCGTGCCTTAGCCTGGTATTTGCTCGGCGCTGCCAGAATGTTAATCGAGCTGAAGCCTTGGAATGACAACAAACCCAGTACCCTCTATCAGCAAGCGGCAGCAGAGTTCGTCCGTTCAGCTGGATTTGCGGCGTCTTTACAGCAGGAAAACGGCCTATGGACCGTATTTGCTGACGATTCGTCCACAGGTACGGAAGCTGGGGGATCCGCTGGAATTGCTGCGGCAATGGTGTTGGGCGCAAGAGAAGGGCTGCTGGAGGACAGCTATCTGATTCGCGGGGAACGGGCCTGGATTGCTCTGCAGGAATATTTAACTATCGATGGGTTTATAAGAGGAGTTTCCCAGACCAATCAGGGCGGTGAGGAATTGCAGCGGAGCGGCTATAGGGTCATGTTTCAAATGGGGATGGGGCTGCTTGCCCAGCTAGGAGCAGCGCTGAATAAGCCCTTGTAACTGAAATAACTTGGATACCATACAAAAACGAAAGAACCTTCCCCACGAAGTGAAGTGGATCGGAAGGTTCTTTTGCTTATATTTTAGCTATTAAACAGCTGTCCCAGCAGCAGCTTTATCTTTTCCCATGTCGTTGGAGCAGGAGCGACTGTGGACTGTCCTGTCACCGTATCAGCAGAAGCTGTTGTCAGGGAAGGGTCCTGTGTTGTAAGATTTGCAGCGGATTTCTCTGCATCGGTCTGACCGGCGGCAATCAAGGGTGCTTCGTCAATTCCAAGATCCTTATAGCTAAGGAAATCCGTGTAGACCCCATGAACACCCATTCGCATCAGCTTTTTCACATCTTTGACCTTATTCAAGGAATGAACATAAGTGACAACACCGATATCGTTCAAATCCTTGATGAAGGACTTGGTAGCTCTCTCCTCAGGCATAGCAACCACGTGGACATCGTGTTCTTTTACATATTGAACCACCTCAGCCGGCTCCATGGAGGTCAAATACAGTGAAAAAATCACATGTTTGAAAGGGATAATCTCACGAACTATATCCAACATTTCCGGAGAATAGATTTCGGGAATAAAACGGTCAAGAATTGTCGGATCAATTCGATTGGCTGTATCACGAATTACTGTGAACTGCTGCTTGACCAGCTCAGGATCGGTTTCCTTGGTGTCGGTAATAAAGTAGACATCCGGATATTTCTTGCTTAAGCGGGCTACATCGGCAAAAGAAAGCGGCGTGTAGTTTTCAAGAATTTTGTAGCTCTTGAACTCTTTAAGGGTTAGCGGCTCCTCCAGCTTGTTAGCTGGTATATCTTGCTCAAATTTGGTAGCCAGATAGCCCATCCAATCATGACGGGCAGCCAACAGGCCGTCCTTGGTAATCGAGAAATCAACCTCGAACAACCGTTGTCCTTTATCATAATTCGTTTGGAAGGCTTCTAGGCTATTGGTGTAATCGACCCCATCAATGCCGCCAAGGGCATGGGCGATTAAAGGGAAGCGGGTCCAATCTTCATTCACAGCAGGCTCTGCTGCAATTGCGGGAATCGCTTGTGAGGATATCAGGATCGACAGTAACAGTGTGAATGGGATACATGCTTTTAATAAACGTTTCATATCATTCTCCACCTTTCTTAATGGTTATTAACTCCTATCCGATTGTATTGCTCTATATCTCTCTCTGGGGCCTTCGTTAATTGTTATTACCCATTTGAAGCACAACTGTATGGATTAAATCGCGAAAGTAACACATTTTACAAATATTTTACAACTGCATAGGGTGCTTTTTCCTCTGAATGCTTACGCTTCTTTCAGCATAGCAAATCAGATTGAACGTTAAGTGAAAGCCCGCTGAATGTCTACTGAATAGAGACTGAATGTTTGCTGAATGCGGTGGTCAGCTTGTATCGCCGATTTCTGGAGCTCCTTATTCTTGGTAGGGTACGGAAAAATGTGTTAGTATAAAAGGAACTTTGACATGTGATGAAGCTGTATTCAGCAAGCTTGACCCTCGCGGTTGAATATGGAAAGGAAGTGCAGCAGCATGCACACGAAACCTCGTGAAAGCTTGATGATAACTATCAGAACTATCAGATTCTTATTGCTAATCGCCGGACTAGTCCTGCTGGCAGGATGCTCGTTTGGAGCGCCAGCCGCTAATCCTGAACTCAATAATGGACAACCAGCAAAGCCTGATACAGCGCAAGTCACGCAAAAGCCATTTCGATTTGTCGTGATGGGAGACAGCCGCGGGTCGTCCAATGGTATTAATGAAGTGACGCTGCGCGGTCTTCTGGATAAGATCAAGGGTTTAAAACCTTTGCCCGAATTTCTGATGTTTACCGGGGATCAGGTTGTGGGAGGATCTGACGTTGGCAAACAGCTGGGAGCATGGTCCCGGCTAGTCGGTGATTACTTTCCGATGACCTCTGTCTATCCGGTACTCGGCAACCATGAGCATGATGAAAAAATATTTTCAGAAGCTTTTTCGATGCTGCCTAAGGAGCAACTGCCCGGCTATGGAAAGACGGTGTATGCGTTTGATTACGGCAATGCCCGATTTATTACATTAAACTCTGATCGGAAAAATGCCGCAGGTCACTATGTTATTGATGAGCAGCAGCGGACGTGGCTGGAAAATCAGCTGAAATCTAGCGGCAATAAACATATATTCGTACAATTTCACGTACCGGCTTATCCGATAGGCGCCCATTTGGGAAGCTCTCTGGATGCTGAGCCTGCAGCCCGGGATGCACTTTGGTCGCTTTTGGATAAATATAAGGTAACGGCTGTGCTCGTTGGCCATGAGCATAACTATAATCGTAGAAAAGTGGACGCAAGCTTTGATGGCAGTGGATACCATTTTGACAACACAATTTATCAGCTGACGATAGGTGGAGCAGGTGCCCCTTTGTATAATGGAGGCAAGGAAACGAAGCAGGTTGTGGTTGGCCCCAAAGCAAGCTATCATTACATGGTTATTGATATTGATGGCAGTAAAGCAACCTTTAAAGCTTATGATTTACAACAAAATGAAATTGATGCGTTCACAGTTGAGCGATAGGAGCGTTGAAGCATGAAAATAGGTCCACAGTTCCGGGACTTGGCGGTCGCACAAGGGTTTATTGCGGTTGTCTTGTTTCTCCTCATCCCGCTTGCCAACGCATTTGGCGGACCGAGTGCTAATCGATTAGCAGGTATCCTGCATGGAGTAGGGGCTTCTATGACGCTTCTGGTCGCAACTTATACGTGGCATGCCTACTATATGTACGTTCGTGGTGCACAGGGAGCACGATTGAAGCTGGAGCGGCGGCTGCTGGTCACCAATCTTCTGGTGCTGCTGACCGTCATTATCGGTAATTGGTTGTATATCGGTTATCAGTCGCCAGAAGGTGCTGCCGAGTGGTTTAAGCTGCATCTTCCATTCGGCCATCGGGTAGTCATGGAATATAAAGAGTTTGTCTCGCTGATGGCGATTCCCTGTGGGATTACAGCTGCTGTATGTCTGCGGAGGTTTGCTTCCAGTGGTGACGGTGGTCGTGAAGTTCGTTATGCTGTTGGTGTCCTGCTGTCGATGATGTGGCTTTCTTTGCTGATCGGATTTGTATTTGGATTGGTGCTGTCCAAATGGAAGGGTGTCTGATGAAATGGAAACGGTGCACGATGAAGGAGAGCTTGATGACATGGTGACAAAAGGAGGCGGCACATCGCCTCGTTCCGGTGAGGTTGTCGCGGGTATGCTGGCTGCTTTACTCGGCATGGCTGCTCTAACAGCTGCCCATTGGTGGAGTGCAGCTGATCCTGCTGCGGCCAATGTATGGTTGATACGGTTAAGCTCATGGCTGCCAGGTGGATTGCGTATTGGTCCCTACGGTGGCAAGGAAATCACAGCGCTCACTGTCTGGCTGGGAAGCTGGCTTGTATTATTCATTACACTGAAATGGTTTGAGCTGCGCTTGCGGTTCTGGACGGTGTTGTTTACGATCGGAATGATGATACTTCTCGTACTGCTGTGGCCGCCTGTATATCACAAAATTTATGGTTGGCCGACTTGATTCGATCTGCACGGATCGATCCTTATTGATTGGTTGCCGTCTGTTAGGCGGAATTTATATAAATAGCTATGTGAGCAGGTCAGGAGATGTCAGACATGAAGAGCCGTGAAGAGCGTATTACGGATAAGATAAATAAAAAAGGCGGCTATCTGATCACTTTGTTGTGTCTGTTTCTGTTTGTCATTCTGCTTGGAACCCTGTTGTGGTCGAAACCACCTGTTGCTGGTCGATTTGAATCTACTCCAGCGGCCGAAGGCCCGGTTTGGACGATGGCCTATTTGCAGGATGAAGGCGCCGCTTATGTGGATACATTAAGCGAACAAATGAAGCTGCATCCCGATGTTTTGCTTTTTGCTGGACCTGCGGTTTTGGCTGGAAAAGTGGAGCGGTCCGGAGCTGTTCCGGCTCCCAGAGCATTCTTCCCGGTCTGGGATGGGTCCGCTACAGAGGCGAACATGGCTGTACGTTTCACTCATATTCCTGAGCAACAGCTGACTGGTTATGGCAGGACCGCTTATTTTGTTGATTATGGCGCAGCGCGGTTCTGGTTTCTGAATGCGGAGCGTCTGGAGGCGGAGCCAGCCATTCAGCTGGCTTGGTTGAAGCAGACAGCGGAGCATAATCCGCGGCTGCATCGGGTCGTGCTCCTGAACAAGGAGCCGATGCAGCCTGAGGTTTGGAGCGGGCTCGCGGCAAGCGGCGCTGAGCTCGTACTGATCGGCGCGAAGGCTTACGCGCCGGAGGCTGCTGTAACCGAACGGCCGCAGGCCGGTTACAGCAGCACCTCTGCCCACCCGGGGTGGGCGGAATGGACCATGAGCAGCCCCGCAGGCGGGCTGCTCATGGTCCAGGGCAGCGGCAGCCGGCTGGAGGCGGCGGCTGCGGGCAGCGCCGGTCGCGCAGCGGACCGGCTGGCACTGGATGCAGCCGGACTGCGTCAATCGGCTGCTGTGCAAGAGCGCGCGTCGATTAGTATCGGCGCGATGTGGAAGTACCATGCCGGTGGTCCCGCCGTGCGCGCCGTGCTCCCGCAGGGGCTCGACCTGACTGGCGAGCAGCCGCTCGTCACCCAGAGTCCGCTGCCACGCGAGGATTGGCGCAGCGCTGCCTATTCCGATGCGGAATGGGGCTGGGCGCGTGCGCCCTTCGGACGCTCCCGGGAAAGCTTGGCAAGCAGAAGTATCGCAACAACGGTTCCGGCACAGGCCCAATCGCCAGCCTACTATTTCCGTAAAACATTTGTAGTCGATGAAGATCCTGCGGACATGAAGGATTGGACACTGAGAGTTGCATTTGAGGATGGCTTTGTCGCTTATTTGAACGGGGTCGAAATTGCCAGAGATTCCATACGGGAGGGGCTGGTTGATTACCGATCAGTGGCCATTCCCCATCAGGGCGGGTTATTTGAAGATTATCCACTCACGAACCAAAGAAATGTGATTGTAAAAGGCTTGAATACGCTCGCCATCGAGGTGCATGGCAGTCATCCGCAGACACCTGAATGGTGGTTTGATGCCAGCCTGACGTACCGTAAATAAGATGCGAAGAAACCGCAGGAAGGGAGAAGCTTATGAGCAGCCGGAAAACTGGATATGGATCATCATCCTTTTTTATACGAATATCCTTAACGAAATCTGGTAAACAAAGCCGTCTTCTTCCTATGATGAGACAGATAGCAAGCCTGCTTATCCTGCTGCTCTTGCTGTCAGTGCTGAACGCGTGCAGCTTATTGCCTGACCAGCGAAGCATTCACCATACAGACTTACAGGCGGCTCTTACTTTCTCCAGTACGAATATCATGATCGACAATGGCAATGATTTTGTCTGGAAAGGAGTTACATTACGACTCAATAATGAGTATGATTTAACGATTGATCTGATGCCGCGCGGCATTACGAGTGTGTCTCTGGCTGATTTTTATAACGTACAGAGACAGCCCTTCAATCCGCAGAGCATGACACCGCATCAGTTGAATATACAGGCTCAAGCCGGATTCGAAAATAAGCCGGGCAGCTTTAATTGGTAACCAATTTGTACAACCACCGGGGAGGAAATCCGAATGAGAAAAATCGCAATAATCGGTGCAGGGAGCATCGTTTTCTGCAAAACATTAATTCTGGATATGATGGCGACAGAAGCGCTGGAGGAAACAACCTTTTATTTGATGGCGCCTTCCACTGGCAAAACGTCACAAGTGGAAGCGTTCGCAAACCGCGTGATCAAGGAAAACGGCTTGAAATCAAAAATTGTCATTACGACAGATCGACGCGAAGCGCTTGCTGATGCCCATTACGTGATTTGCTCATTTCAAATCGGAGGTTTGAATGTATACGAAACGGATTATACGATTCCTCTTCGATACGGTGTGGATCAATGTATCGGGGATACGTTGGGGCCGGGAGGCATATTTCGGGCTATGCGCAGCATACCGGTTATACTCGAAGTCGCACGTGAGATGGAAGAGCTATGTCCACAGGCTACACTGCTGAATTACGTGAATCCGATGGCAATGGTATGCTGGGCGCTGGGTGAGACGAAGGTCAAATTCGTGGGGCTGTGCCACGGTGTACAAACGACTTTGGATTTAATATCCGGTTACGTGGGTGTACCTAAGGAAGAGATCGATTTCTTATGTGCAGGTATTAATCATATGGGCTGGTTCACGAAAATTGAACACCGTGGCAATGATTTGTACCCGATCCTGCGGGAGCGGTTTGAGCAGCCTGAGTTTTATGTGAATGAAAAGGTGAGGGGAGAGGTATTCCGTCATTTTAATTATTTTATGACCGAATCGACAGGGCATCTATCCGAATATGTGCCCTGGTTCCGTAAAAATGCCAAGGCACTGGAGCTATACTGCGACGAACCGGCATTCGGCGGTGAATCCGGTGCCTACTACAACTGGTGCAAATACGTATACAGCAAGTATGGCGAGCAGGATATATTAGCAGGTGAATCCTACAATCTTCCTCCGCGCAGCGTGGAATACTGTGCATATATCATTGAAGCTCTGGAAACGGGTAAACCATTCAAATTCAATGGAAATTTACGAAATAACGGAATGATTACGAATCTCCCTGCGGATTGCTGCGCCGAGGGTCCGATTTTTGCTGATCGCAATGGGTTAAACCGTGTCGTTATAGGCGATCTGCCGCCACAATGTGCAGCATTAAATCTGACCAATATTAACGTCCAGCGGTTAGCGGTGCTGGCTGCCAAATCCGGTGATCCGGAAACGCTCGTTCAGGCTTGTGCCCTTGATCCGCTGACATCGGCTGTGCTGACATTGAACGAGATAAGGGAGATGGTTTCGGAAATGCTCGAAGCGCAGCGTGCCTGGCTTCCTCAATTCGCAGGACGATCCGTCCGCCAAACACCATCCATCCATATTCCGGCAAATGTACAGCGAGCTAATGTCCCGATTGATCCGGCTCTAGCTGTTATTTCACGGTTTGGTGAGCTTTCCAAATAAAAGGCAGTTATGCAGTGGCTGGAGTGTTGCACGAAGCTTTCTCTATACCTTATGAAATCAACAGAAAGACACTAGCGTTGCATCAAATCGCTTAAGTAAATTATTAAAAAATTCTGAACAAAGACCAGCCACATTGCAGTTCGTCGAGCTTACGTCTCTCACGTTGTTGCGAAGAAAGCCATAATCTAAACTTATTTGTCATCCAACAATTGGTTAGAATGAACATCTCTTTACGACAAGTATCCGCAATGATATTATTGAATTATCTTTTACAACTTAAATCGAACCGAAAGCATCGGGGGGTTGCAAAGTCTATCAGAGACTTTGTGAGCCTCCTTTTTCATTTCCATATTTTACAATGATTGATATAATGGAAAGGCGGGTCATGACGGAGATATCCTTATCAAAACGCAATGAAACGACTTTGGCGGTAAAGTTTATCATCTTTTATAAAGATGGCATTGCTAAGATTAAGAATGTACCTGGTAGAAGATGGATTCCCGAAGAATCTATCTGGTCACTGCCTTATACATTGGAAGTGATTAATCAGCTATTGATGACCTTTAAGGACTGCAAATTTTATGTAGAACCACAATTGTTAGAGGAGTGCTACTTGCTTCAATCCTATGAACAGGTAAATATTTCTGATTCATTATCTAATGTATCTCAGTGGGATTCTGTCCTGAGGCAAAGCTTGAAAGATGAATTACTTCTCAGGGGTTATAGTTCAAAAACCGTCAAGGCCTATTTGGGCCAAGTCGAACGTTTTTTCAATTACTTTAAAGAGCAGGATATGTTCTGGAATCATCAAACAATTCATAACTACTCATTATATTTGTTACAAAAAAATTGCTCTCATTCCTATGTAAATCAAGCAATCAGTGCGATTAAATTTTATTTTCAGAAGGTTCTTAAACAAAATGAATCTACACCATATATTAGACCCAAAAAGGAACATAAACTTCCAAATGTTTTATCCCTCAATGAAGTTATGCTCATTTTAAAAGCCATCCATATTTTGAAACATAAAGCCATCTTATATTTAACTTATTCTTCAGGATTACGAGTGAGTGAGGTCGTACGTTTACGATTGCAGGATTTTGATCAAGAACGTAAAACCCTACATATTCGTCAAGGTAAAGGACGAAAAGACCGACTTACCCTTCTATCCGATACAACTTTAGAAGTGTTTCTCCGCTACTATCAGCAAGAAAAACCCGAAATATGGATGTTTCCAGGACAAAACAAGGAGAAGCATCTGACGGAACGCTCGGTGCAAAAAATCTTTGAACAAGCTTTAGTTTCGTCAGGAGTAACAAAAAAAGTTAGTGTACACTCGTTGCGACATTCATTTGCCACTCATCTACTAGAAGGAGGTATCGATATTCGCTACATCCAAGAACTGCTGGGTCATCGAAGTACTCGGACCACCGAACGTTACACACATGTAAGTATAAAAGATGTCAGACATATCAAAAGTCCTCTTGATCAAATTGATGACTGATTTAGTCTGTCTTACACAAAACCGTCACAAATAGTAATATTCCCGAAGTTCGCAAATAAGACGTCATGTGAAAGATCAATAGGGGTGAAAAGAATGTTAAACGACATAGAAGTAAATATAGACATTAAGGGAGAAAAGATAATTAATCACGGACAATTGCCTTTAATTGTTATCGATTCTCCTGTTGGAAAGCGTCTAAAAGGTTTAAAGCATATTAAATTAGATTTATTCATAATTCAGGGATTATTTCAATCATTTATTAACTTAGAGGATTGTGAAGAAAATTATATACTCCAACACAGCTTGTGGTTTGCTGGAGTAACTACTTATGGGCGTTGTTTTACTGAGGCTGCTGGAAGGGGGATTAAGCTTGAGAAATCCAAGTATGTCACCCATTTAGAAGAATCTAAGGTAAGAACACACGATGAAATAATGGAACAAAGAAATAAATATATTGCTCATGCTGATGATAATAATTATGAAGGCTTCGAAGTATTCGGAGTTGTTGATCCAGAAACTAATAAACTATTAGGTCTAACAAATAATTATCACAAAACAGTTGCGGTTAATAGAGAATCAATAAAAAGATATATCGAACTAATAAATGAAATAATTATTCAGGTAGCCCATGATGATGAGAGAGCTAGTAGCGCATTACTAAAACAAATTTCTTCAATACAGGTAGATGAGCTTAGAGTGATTAATCCATTTGTGGATAATAAGAAAGAATTAAGTAAAGTTTATGCGATGTTAGGAACAAAGTATTGCTTAAATAACCAAGACTTTGATAACGGAATTGAGTTTTTAACTAGAGCGATTAATTTAGACCCGGAAGATGATGGGCCTTATATTAATCGAGCCAATGCCTTTGAAACAATCGGGGATATTAATAATCAGCTGAGTGATCTCAATAAAGCATATGAGATTAATCCAAATTCACCTAACGTAAACAATAACTTAGGAAACTTCTTAACTAATCAGAGGAGATACAATGAAGCAATACCATTTTATTTAAGGGCATTAAGTTTAGACAATGATTATCTTAACGTTTATAACAATATAACGTTATGTTTATTTTACTTAAACAGGATAAATGAAGCATTATCGTACATTAATAAAGGGATTTTACTTGATGAATCAAATCCAGAGTTTTATGTTACAAGAGCATTGTGTTTTGAAGGTCTAGGTCTAAACGAAGAAATGGAAGCAGATATAGCCAAAGCAAGGAAACTTGGAAAGAGTATTTAGAGGTTCTATTCAGAGAAGATTAATCCTTCGCATAACACCGTTTTCCCGCTACGGGGCTACGCCCCTTGGTCTGCAAGAGGAATTTCGAGGAAGCGGATTCAGCAGACAACCCTGCACCGCCCAAGTCTGACGACCCGGCGCTACGCGCCTTAGGGCGGTGAGGGTTCGGGAACACACAAACGTCATACGAAATTACATTAAATATAATAAGGAAGATCACAGATGATAAATGAAGAAAAACAAAAATCTTTATTTGCTTTAGATAATGCAAGAAGATGGTGTAAAGCAGTAACTGTCGAAAGCGATAGGATACTAGAATTAAATACTGAAATAATTAGCTTGTTCCAAAAAATGAGAGACTTTACTAGCTTTAATTCCAATGATAGACAAAGAATGGATCATACTTCCGATATGTCTAGACTTGAAGAGTATTATTTTGTAATTGCACTTAATAAAGCTCTTGAATGGCTCATAGAGTGCAAACTATATTTTAATGAAATGCAGGATATAATTAATAGAATAAATATCGAGTTACCCTATATTAGAGAAGCGAGAAATATGAGAGAGCATGAAATTGAATACTATAAGAATAAAGGCCGAAAACAGGAAGATTTTGTTAGACCATTAGGAGCGGAAGGGCAATCAATTGCAGATGCTACTTCCACAATAGTTAATGAAGAAGGCTATTTTGTTGGTGGCAGATTAAGTGTTCAAAAATCAAACGCCATATTCAATGAAATATACAAAGAACTTGAAATTCTGAAGGAAGCTCAATGGAGAATGTAACTTCGTATAACACCGTTTTCCCGCTGCGGGGCATGCGCCCCTTGGTCTGCAAGAGGCATTTCAGGAAGCGTATTCAGCAGACGACCCTGCACAGCCTAACCGCGACGCGGTCGGGACTTCGTCCCTTAAGGCAGTGAGGGTTCGGGAACACAAGAACGTTAGGCGAGATCACCTAACAGTGTTTTCCCACTGCGGGGCATACGCCCCTTGGTCTGCAAGAGGAATTTGGAGCACACCTGCACCGACTAACCGCATCGCGGCCAGGACTACGTCCATTAAGCCAGTGAGGGTTCGGCAACACACAAACGTTAGCAGAAATTGCTGAAAACCTATGAAATATTAATAATCGAAAAAATCTATCCGGTGAGAGGATAGATTTTTGCTATGACTTATAAACATCGCCGTGCGAACCTATTTTAATTACATAAATTAGTAACTTGTCATTTTCAAGAGAATACACAATTCTATAAGAACCTATTCGCAAACGGAATTCATCAATTGTACCTTGCATTCTTTTAATATCAAGCTCAGAATTGAAAGGACTTTCAGACAATATCTGAAGAGAATGAACAATCCGGGTACGTGTTGATTTATCTAATTTTTGAAGATACTTAAAGGCGGATTTATCGAACTCAATTGAGTAACCCATCAATAACATTTTTCAATTTAATACTTTCACCACGTGCAAATGATTCTTTCGCATTTTTAATATCTTCAATATCTTGTTCAGTGGTTGGTTCATCATCCCAAGGGATATAACGAATATTTGGATTATTAACTAATTTGTCCAAGAAATCAGCAGCAATTGGAAGGGCGTTATCAGGTAATTGTTGAATTAATTTATTTAAATCATCTTTTGAAATGGACACTGATCACAACTCCCTTTATTAGACGAATATGACTTATTATAACAAGAATAAACAAAAAAGTTTCAAAAATAGATATAGCGCAAATGATAATTGGTAAGTATTTCAAGATGTCATCTACATCTGCTAACACTGTGTTCCCACTGCGGCTCCTACGGAACCTTCGTCTGCAAGAGGAATTTCGGAGAAGCATATTCAGCAGACAACCCTGCTCAGCCTAACCGCGTCGCGGCCGGACCTACGATCCTTAAGGCAGTGAGGGTTGGTAGATACACAAACGTTAAAAGAAATCCCCGCAAAACTATTGAAAAGAGGAAAACGTCTTTGAAGATCCTTATATCTCAGCCAAAACATGAATCAAATCTTAAACAACTCCAAACAGAAATAGCTTTAGATTATGATTTTGATACCGTATTATTTTCAGAGGGTTACATTACTGATTAAGATAGCGTAACTAAGGCACATGTGTTAGTTAAACAATATAAGAAAATGATAATTACAGGTTATAGAGACAACGGTAAGAAAGACAGGGCTCTAATAATTAACCAGTGGAGAGAACATTTTAGAACGAGCAAAGATAACAGTGCATTTATCACGATGATCATGTCTGTTCCTCAATTCGCAGGACGATCCGTCCGCCAAACACCTTCCATCCATATTCCGGCAAATGTACAGCGAGCTGATGTCCCGATTGACCCGGCTCTAGCTGTTATTTCACGCTTTGGTGAGCTTTCCAAATAAAAGCCAGTTAAGGAGTGGCTGGAGTGTTGCACGAAGCTTTCTCTATACCTTATGATATCAACAGAAAGTAGTATGATGTGTGCATGTTCCTTAGCTACATACAGGTATGCACGAAGAAAGGGCGAGAAAGATGCAAGAGGTCACAGGTTATAAGTCAATAGCGCTCGATATTGCCCAAAGAATTGTAAGTGGAGAGTTTCCCGTCCAGAGTAAAATTTCCGGTCGCTCCTTATTGGCAAGCCAATATCATGTCTCCCCTGAAACGATTCGTAAAGCAATCGGTCTACTGAAGGATGAGAATATTGTTTTCGTTTCACAGGGTAAAGAGATCGTGATCGTATCGGATCAAAACGCTTTCGACTATATAACCAGGAACAATTACCTGAAATCGGTGTACTCGCTCAAACAGGAATTGCAGCTGCTATTGGTTCACAAAAAGGAGATCGATAGCAAGTTTGAGGTGCTGCTTACCGGAATTATCAATGCATCAGACCGACTGCAAAATTTGAAGCCCTACCATCCAGTGGAAATAAAGGTGACAAATATTTCTCATGTTGTCGGTAAGACGATCGCAAATCTTCAATTTTGGCAAAATACAGGTGCGACCATTGTAGCGCTGCGCAGAGGCACACAAGTATCCATCTCGCCGGGCCCCCATGTTATTCTTAGAGAAGACGATGTTCTTGTTGTCGTGGGAGATGGACAAGTTCAAGAAAGAACCGAGCGTTTTCTCAATATACCTCTACAGGAAGAATAAATAGCGAAGCATATAATCAGAGGACTGTTTAGTGGCTTTTTAGGCCATGGAACAGTCTTTTTTGTCATTACAGTGATCGATTATTTATGGACAACAAACAACTTCATTTATAATTTAAGGTTGTCAGTTGGTTGTTGGTTTGTTATAGTATGAATATCTTATTGGAGCGGTGCTTCCCTATTTCGCAGCTTTATTGGCAATTTCTACTTTACTATTGTTTCCAAATAAGACGAATGTACCAAGACTACTGCACTTTGCGTAGCCTTGTATGGCTGCGCCAACAATTACCGAGTGAATAGGAGGGATTCGATCAAACAGCGTAATTTTGAAGCAAATAGAGAAAACGAAAGGTGGTTACCGCATGATTAAATTTAAAGGAGTTAACAAGGTTTATGAGGATGGTCACAAAGTGTTAAACGATATTAACCTGGAATTGAAGGAAGGAGAGATAACGGTACTGATCGGCCCGAGCGGATGCGGAAAAACGACCACGATGAAATTAATCAATCGATTAATCAACCCATCGTCAGGTGAAATCATGATTCATCAGGACAATATTGCCACATTGGATCCCATTGAGCTTAGACGAAAGATCGGTTATGTCATTCAAAATATCGGTTTATTCCCGCATATGACCATTGCACAAAATGTAGGTGTTGTACCTCGTCTTCTAAAGTGGGATAAACTCAAAATCGAGGCAAGGGTTGAAGAACTATTAGAGCTTGTTGGTTTAAAACCTGATATATACCGTAACCGTTACCCGTCAGAATTGAGTGGAGGGCAGCAGCAGCGGGTTGGTGTGATTCGAGCTTTAGCTGCAAACCCGGACGTCATTCTGATGGACGAACCTTTTAGTGCACTGGACCCCATCAGTCGTGAACAATTACAGGATGAGTTGGTTCGTTTGCAGCAGGATATTAAAAAAACAATCGTATTCGTCACCCATGATATGGATGAAGCCATCAAAATCGCAGACACGATTATTTTGATGAAGGATGGGGAGATTGTTCAAACCGGACATCCGGAACAGATTTTGCGACATCCCGCCAACGAATTTGTCAAAAACTTTATTGGCCAAAAAAGACTCCAGTCACACAATACGTTGGAAGCTCCTACAGTTGATGAGGTCATGGTTGATAATCCGGCTACTGCATCTCCTTCGAGAGGTTTGGCTGCAGCGATGAAGCTGATGGAAAAGCGCCGTGTGGATTCCTTATTGATCGTGGATAAAAACAACAAGCTGCAGGGATCGGTATCGATCTACCGTGTTCTCGATCAATATGGAGAAGAAAGCAAAACCGTAGCCGATGTCATGAAGCCAGTGGAGCATGTTGTGCTGACAGGGACTTCGCTTTCCGTAGCCTTAAACATGATGACGGAATATCAATTATCCAATTTAGCCGTTGTACGTGATGACCATTATTTCGTTGGACTTATCACGAGAGGTTCTGTCGTCAGCCATATGGCAGATGTGTATTCTTCTGAAATCATTGGGGGCGATGCCCATGCAGCAATCTAATTTTTTTATAAAATATGTTGAATTTTTGCAGGAAAGATACCCCGATATTTTAATTGCTACGCGTGACCACTTGACTATTTCTGCAGTTTCTATCGTTCTTGGTACGTTGGTTGCCGTTCCGTTAGGTATGTTTCTGGCGAAGAATCAGATGAAATGGCTTCATACCCTCATCTTTACAATCACAAATGTATTTCAGACGATTCCAAGCTTGGCGCTGTTGGCAATTCTGATTCCACTGCTGGGGATCGGGGTGAAGCCGGCCATATTCGCCTTATTTCTATATTCCATACTGCCTATTCTTCGAAATACGTATGCAGGCTTTCATGCTGTCGATCCGTCCATTGTGGAATCGGCACGGGGTATGGGTTACAGTGCGAGTCAGCGCTTGCTGCTCATTCAATTCCCGCTGGCTTTCCCTTATATCATGTCCGGTTTGCGGATCACCACAGTCTATATCATCAGCTGGACCACTTTAGCGGCCTTAATCGGAGCTGGGGGCCTCGGAGAACTCATCGTTTCGGGTATCGGTGTCAATAAGAAAGAGCTTATTATTTCAGGGGCTGTTTCCGCTATCCTATTGGCGCTTCTTGCTGATCGAATTCTGGGCAGTATTGAAAAAAGGGTTTCCCGAAAAGCTCAAACGACGTCATTGAACGCAACCAAGGCTTGAAAGAACTTGTAAATAAATCAAAACGATATATATGGAGGAATTATGAGAAAAAAAGGGATATTGCTTACAGTTAGTTTCGCATTGTTGGGGTCGTTGGTATTGTCTGCATGCAGTGATCAAGGTGCGAGCAGCGGTAAGGAGGGTGCGGCGCCAGCTTCGATCAATATCGGCACCCAAACCTACACCGAACCGAAAATTTTAGCCGAAATGTACAAAGCATTAATTGAACAAAACACGAAGGTAAAAGTGAAAATTGTACCAGATCTCGCTGCAAGCCCGATTGTCATTCAATCGATGAAGAACAATGACATTCAAATGGCCACTTTGTATACGGGAGAGATTTTTAACGGATATTTCGATATTCAAGACACGAAGGATCGCAAAGAGGTTTTAAAGCAAGCTCAGGAGGGATTCGACAAAACGTTTGCTTTCAAATGGTTTGAACCTTATGGCTTTGAAAATACGTATGCCTTCACCGTGCGCAAGGAGCTTGCTGATCAACACAAGCTGAGCACCGTATCCGATTTGAAGGAGCTTGCCCAAACGATGAAGCTCGGTGTGGATACGACCTGGCTTGAAAGAGATAACGATGGCTACAGAGCCTTTACCAAGTTCTATGGCTTTGCCTTCGGAGAGAGATTTCCGATGGAAATATCCTTAGTTTATCAAGCAGTTGCTGATAAAAAGGTAGATGTCGTCCTTGCCTACACAACAGATCCGGGAATCAAGCAGTATAACCTGCAGGCCCTAAAGGATGACAAACAATTTTTCCCGCCTTATGATGCTTCTCCAGTAGTAAGAAAGGATATCTTACAGCAGCTGCCTGAACTGAATGATGTCATTACTTCCTTGGCAGGAAAAATTGATGCCGAAGCGATGACTGCCTTGAACTATGAGGTGGATGTGAATAAACGTAGTCCACAGGAGGTAGCCGCACAATTTTTGAAGGAAATCGGATTGCTGAAATAAGTTGAGGATGTGAGACAATGAATCAGAACGGCAATGGAATCATAGAGCTCTTTCAGTATATGCAGGACCATGCAGTTCACCTGCTAAGCTTGACCTGGGGTCATATCATCATGGTATTCAGTGGACTTAGCCTCGCTCTCATCGTCGGTATACCGTTAGGTGTTGTCAGCGCACGCAATGAACGACTGGCATCCGTCATATTGGCCGTAGCCAATGTGATTCAAGTGATGCCGAGTCTAGCCTTATTGGCATTATTAATGTTATACCTTGGATTGGGCTTTAAAACGATAGTAGTCGGTTTGTTCTTTTATTCGCTGCTTCCGATTATTCGCAACACCTACGTGGGTTTGAAGGAAGTCGATGCAGGGATCAGCGAGGCTGGCAAGGGACTCGGCATGAGCCCTTGGCAGCTGCTGCTAAAGGTTCAACTGCCGCTTTCATTACCGTTTCTGATGGCAGGACTTCGTGTAGCTGCTGTCATAGCCATCGGTGTGGCGACGCTGGCTCCGTTATTTGGAGGGGATGGACTTGGAAGGGAAATTTACTCCGGACTAAACCTTCGCAACTCTCTGAAAATTTATGCAGGAGCTATTCCTGCTGCGGTATTGGCTATATTGGCGGATATATTCCTGGGCAGGCTGCAGGAAAAGCTGAAGACCGGGAGCCGCCAGCAAAAGCCGACTTTGAATCACGGATCAGCAAAAGCTTGAACCTATACGTGTATCAGCATAAACAGGTGTTGGTTGTTCACTTAATTGAGGTCTCTGAGGCCTCTTTTTTCTTTGATAAAAACCACTTGACCGGATTTTGAAAACGAATTATAGTTATATGTAATCGATTACGTAAACGATTACAGAGTAAAACTCCCAGGAGGGCAATTATGGCAAAGGCCACAATCAAGCAAGTAGCCGCAGAGGCAGGCGTATCTACAGCCACCATATCGCGGGTACTGAACAGCAGCGGCTATGTCAGCGATGAGGTCAAAAATCGAGTGATGCTCGCAGTCAACAAGCTGCAATACCAGCCTAACGCCATTGCGAGAAGCCTGAAGCAGGACAAGAGTTTTACGATTGGCGTTGTGCTGCCGGACATATCGAATCCATTTTTTATGACGATATGCCGAGGGCTGGAGGATGTGGTTCAGGAATACGGCTACCACCTGATCTTTTGCAGCTCTGATGAGCTGCCGGAGAAAGAAGCGCAGCTGCTGCAGCTGATGACCGAGAAAAGAGTGGACGCTGTTGTCCTGGCTACCACAGGAGGCAATGAGGATCTGGTGGCACGAATGTCGGCTGCTGGGATTCAGTTTATTTTGGTCGATAGAAGTCTGGATTTACCCGGACCTGCTGTTGACCTCGTAGCTGAAGATGATGTGAACGGAGCTTACGAGCTGACGAAGCAGTTAATTCTACAGGGTCACTCCGTTATCGGCGTGATTAATGGCTGTATGGGGGTCAGTACGGGGCAGGATCGATTTGTCGGCTATCTGAAAGCTTTTACGGAGGCTGGTATGGAGCATGAGGCTGCGTATGATTATGACGGCAAGTTCACGGAGTCGGGTGGAAGAGAGGCTGTAAGGTACTTTCTGCAAATGGCAAAGCCGCCGACAGCACTATTATCCTTCAATAACAAAATGACGTTTGGGGCGCTGCTGGAGCTGACCGAGAACGGTCGGGACATACCCGGTGACATCGCGATTGCTTCGTATGGAGAAGTGGAGGCGGCAAGGCTGCTCAAGCGCTCCGGCATTGTGTATGTCGATCAAAAGCCGTACGAATTGGGTATCAAGGCTGGAAGAACGGTTTTGCATCGATTGGAGAAGGGTGCGGAAAGTTCAGAGGCCGTTCGCGATATTTTACAACCTATAATTAAAAAATTGGAATCCTGAGAGGAGCTTTTTTATGAAACATGTAGAAGCGGTTAATCGTTTGAACGGCAGTATGCCGAAAATTGGTATTCGTCCTGCGGTTGATGGTCGTCGCGGCGGGATTCGGGAGTCGTTGGAGGAAGTGACGATGAACATGGCACAGGCTGTGGCGGAGTTTTTGTCGTCCCATTTACGCCATTCGAATGGATTGCCGGTGGAATGTGTCGTAGCGGATACGTGTATCGGTGGTGTAGCGGAAGCTGCGCGGACAGCCGAGAAATTCGCACGCGCAGGCGTTGGTGTCAGCATCACAGTCACTCCTTCGTGGTGCTATCCGACAGAAACCATCGACACGGATCCAACGATTCCTAAAGCGATTTGGGGATTCAATGGAACTGAGCGTCCGGGAGCAGTATATTTGGCTGCTGCATTGGCTGCGCATAACCAGAAGGGGCTTCCCGCCTTCAGTATTTATGGCAAAGACGTACAGGATATCGGCGATACGACGATTACTCCTGATGTTCAGCAGAAGCTTCTGCAATTTGCCAAAGCTGGCTTGGCTGTAGCGACGATGCGAGGCAAGTCGTACCTGTCGATGGGCTCTGTCTCGATGGGAATCGCTGGCTGCATTGCAGACGAGAGCTTTTTCCAAAGCTACCTGGGCATGCGCAACGAGTATGTGGACATGACCGAGTTTGTGCGCCGGATGGAGCTCGGCATTTATGATAAGGAAGAATATGAGCGTGCTTTGGTGTGGACGAAGGAGAACTGCAAGGAGGGCGGGGATGTGAATCCGCCTGAGCTGACACGGACTCGTGAACAAAAGGATCAAGACTGGGAAACGGTTGTCAAAATGACTTTGATTGCAAGAGATTTAATGATCGGCAATCCGCAGCTCGATGGCATTGGCTATGGAGAGGAAGCGCTGGGCCACAATGCGATAGCCGCAGGCTTTCAAGGTCAGCGGGCTTGGACGGATTTCTTCCCGAATGGTGATTTTATGGAGGCGATCTTGTCTAGCTCGTTCGATTGGAATGGCATTCGGGAGCCTTATGTAATTGCAACAGAAAATGATACGCTGAATGGGATTACGATGCTGTTCGGACATTTACTTACGAATGCGGCGCAAATTTTTGCCGATGTCCGTACGTATTGGAGTCCTGAAGCGGTGAAGCGTGTAACCGGCAAGGAGCTTGAAGGCAGAGCCAAGGATGGCGTTATCCATCTGATTAACTCGGGTCCAGCGGCACTTGATGGAACGGGCACACAAAGCGTGGAGGGTCAACCCGCAATGAAGCCTTATTGGGACATTACAGCCGAAGAGGTGAAGCAATCCTTGGAGGTCACCCAGTGGTGCCCGGCGGTTGACTTCTTCCGTGGAGGTGGATTTTCCACCGATTTTACAACACGCGGCGGGATGCCGGTGACGATGGCCAGAATCAATCTGATTGCAGGTCTTGGACATGTGCTGCAGCTGGCTGAAGGTTATACGGTCGAGCTGCCGGATGATGTTCACGATAAGCTGGATCAACGCAGCAACCCGACATGGCCGACGACCTGGTTCGTACCGAATCTGACTGGGACGGGTGCTTTTAAAGATGTGTACTCGGTCATGTACAACTGGGGCTCCAATCATGGTTCAGTGAGCTATGGACATATCGGCGGAGACTTGATCACATTAGCCTCGATGCTGCGGATTCCAGTCAGCATGCATAATGTGGCTGAAGAACGCTTGTTCCAGCCAAGTGCCTGGAGTGCCTTTGGTGCAAGTGATCGTACGGGAGCCGATTTCCGTGCTTGCGATAACTTTGGTCCTTTATATGGCAAGAAGTAGACTGTAGGGAGGACTTATTCATTATGAAAAAATCATATGCAATCGGTGTGGATTACGGCACGGAATCGGGAAGAGCGCTGCTGGTTGATATTTCGAATGGCGCGGAAATTGCTACACATGTAACCAAATACCCACATGGGGTTATCGATGAACGACTGCCTGTCTCGGGCCGTCGTCTGGAAGCGGATTGGGCGCTGCAGCACCCTGACGATTATTTGGAGGTGCTCCGGCAGTCCGTTCCCGCGGTCGTTCGAGAATCTGGTGTTGATCCTGCTGACGTGATTGGTATCGGGATCGATTTTACTGCCTGCACCATGCTGCCGCTCGACAGTGCAGGTCAACCTTTGTGCTTCGATCCACAGCATCGCGATAATCCGCACAGCTGGGTCAAGCTGTGGAAGCATCATGCTGCACAGGAAGAAGCGAACCGGATCAATGAGGCGGCTGAGCAGCGGGGCGAAGCGTTTTTGGCCCGCTATGGGGGTAAAATCTCCTCGGAGTGGATGCTCGCCAAGGTATGGCAAATTTTGAATGAAGCACCTGAGCTGTATGACCAGACAGATCAGTTTCTGGAAGCGGCTGATTGGGTCGTTTCCCAAATGACAGGACAAATCGCCAAGAATAGCTGCACAGCGGGCTACAAAGCTATTTGGCATAAAGAGCAGGGATATCCATCCTCTGATTTTCTGGGTTCTCTCGATCCACGGCTGGCGGATTTGACAAGTACCAAGCTGCGTGGAGCGATTCATCCACTGGGTACGAAGGCGGGTGGTTTGACAGAGGAAATGGCGATGTCTTTGGGTCTGCGAGCAGGCACTGCGGTTGCTGTAGCCAATGTGGATGCCCATGCTGCAGTTCCTGCTGTTGGTGTGGTCGAACCGGGTAAGCTGGTTATGGCGATGGGTACATCCATATGCCACTTGCTTCTCGACGAAACCGAGAAGCAGGTCGAGGGCATGTGCGGTGTTGTAGAGGATGGAATTATCCCTGGGTATTACGGCTATGAAGCAGGACAATCGGCGGTAGGGGATATATTCGCCTGGTATGTAGAGCAGGGAGTTCCCGCTTATGTCGAGCAAGCGGCTGCGGGTATCGGTGTTCATGAATGGCTAGAGCAGCAGGCTTCGGCATATCAACCGGGTGAAACCGGGCTGCTTGCGCTTGATTGGTGGAACGGCAACCGCTCCGTGCTGGTCAATGCTGATCTAACCGGACTTCTGATAGGCTGCACACTGCAGACGAAGCCGGAGGAAATCTACCGTGCCCTGCTTGAAGCCACAGCCTTTGGTACAAGGAAAATTATCGATGCCTTTAACGACAATGGGGTTAAAGTGAACGAACTGTATGCATGCGGTGGGCTGCCGCAGCGCAACCGGCTGCTGATGCAAATCTATGCGGACGTAACCGGACGCGAGATCAAGATCGCTGATTCCACGCAAACACCTGCCTTGGGTGCCGCTATGTTTGGCGCAGTAGCCGCTGGAGCTGCGGCTGGTGGCTATGATAATATCGTCGATGCCGCTGAACAGATGGCCAGAGTCAGAGAAGAAACGTTCCAGCCTAATTCTGCACATACAGCTGTTTATGATAAGCTGTATGCGGAGTACTGCACCTTGCACGATTATTTTGGTCGTGGTGCCAATCCGATTATGAAGCGATTGAAACAGATCAGTGAGGAAGCAGCACAGCCTTCTATTTCGTAATCGATTCTTGCTAAGAGTGCGATGAATAATTACAACTGCGCTCATTATCCACCGCACTCTTAAAGAGCAGGTAATCGGCCGAGAAAAAGCCTCAATCCTTAAAGTCAGACGGGGATTGAGGCTTTTCCATGTCAGAAGCAGGCTGAAGTCTAATCGCAGACACTCGCGCCCTACAGTGCAATCATCCAGGCTATTGCTTGGACTTTTGCTCCTCATATCCAGCATGATGATAGTCCGGGCTTAACAAGCGCGGTAATATACCCATTTTTTCTATATGCTTTTTGGTTTCATAGGTTCCTATTTCATATAAATACCGATAAATGTTAAGGATATCTCCATTAAACCGTTCTGTAGAGGGGTCCTGATCGGCAGTTTTGTATGGGATGGTTGCACGTTTAAACGTTAATTCCTCGGATGCTGCTTGCTTGTCGAACAAATCCCGCAATACGGCAATTTCCTCAACGCTTGCCTCTACAACAAATTCATGGGATCGATTGGCCTTGTCCTGCAGCGCCTGCAGCTCTTCGATAAGCCCCGTTGCAACGGTTACGTAATAGGTAGATTTGGGCATGTGAATTTCCTCCTGAGCCATTCGATTTATATCCATTTGTTAACCGTCCTGCCTAACAATGAAACAGAGGTGGAAAGAATGAACATTTATTTTGTAAATGATCCTGATTTGATCTATTATTAATATGTTGGAAATTACATATGAAATTGTTTACCCAATAGGGAGGTGGTCATGGATGATAAATGAACAAGAGCAGCGCATGCAGGAGGCGATAGAACTTGCTGTCCAGAACGTGTTAACCGGCCAAGGGGGACCATTCGGCGCTATTGTCGTACGTAATGGTGAAATTATCGGTAGAGGTAGCAATCTGGTTACTTTAAACAATGATCCAACAGCGCATGCGGAAGTACAAGCCATTCGCGATGCATGTAAGAATATTGGCAGCTTTCAGTTAACTGGATGTGAGATTTATACAAGCTGCGAACCTTGTCCGATGTGTATCGGTGCGATATATTGGGCCCGGCCTGACGCTGTCTATTATGCCTGTACGAAAGAGGATGCTGCAGCCATTGACTTTGACGATCACTTTATATATGAGCAGATCGCCTTACCTATGGAACAACGCTCGATTGTGATGAAGCAAATGAAGCCAGACCAGTACAAGCGGCCTTTTGAGCAGTGGGCTGTGTCGGATATCAAGAAGGAATATTAATTCAAAGCACGAGAATAAAGATCAAGCTGGAATACAAGCTAAGCGAAAACGACTTGCAAAATTAGATTTTCTAATGGAAATGATCAGGAGTGTCAGAGGATGAACCCGCGATTTGCAGTAGTGATTACTATATTTTTATCGATATTTGCCTTGATCAATTATTATATTGGCTGGCATGCGCAGTTGTTTTTGAGTCACGTATTTCATATACAACATTTTACGATTTGGTGGATTTGCTATTGGTTGATTGCCTTTTCTTATATTATTGGACGTCTGGGCTCGCGTTATCTTCCTTACTCGCTTTCAAGCGTTTTGAAGAAGATCGGATCTTACTGGTTCGCTGTGATGTATTTTACGTTCATATTGCTTCCGTTTGTTGATCTGGCTGCCTTGGTGCTATGGTTATTCTCCGTTCCATTATCACTCAGCGTGCTTATTCTTGGGAGCTTATTGTGTTTGGTTGTGCTGCTGCTCATGGCCCGTGGCTTGTGGAATGCGCGCAATCCGATTGTTCGCACGTACGAGATGTCGATACCCAAAGACGGAGGTCAGCTCGACAAGCTAAGGGTGGCCGTTGCATCAGATATTCATCTGGGCTCGGTTGTAGGCAACAAAAAGCTTCAGGTGCTGGTTGATCAAATCAACGCCTTGAATCCGGATTTGATTCTGCTGCCAGGTGATATTATCGATGATGACATCAAGCCCTTTATCCGTCATAATATGGGGGCTGTGATGAAGCAGCTGCGTTCGCGGCTCGGGATCTATGCCGTTCTGGGCAACCATGAATACATGGGTGGCCACATTCAAGAATTCACCGAGCAGATGAGTGCGATTGGGATCGATGTGCTGATGGATCGATCGGTGAAGATTGCCGACAGCTTTTATGTCATTGGCCGCAAAGATAAAGCTGCTGAGCATGGTGGACCGAGTGGCAGGGAGGAACTGGACGCTTTGCTTGCCAGTGTGGATAAAACACTCCCTCTGATCCTGATGGATCATCAGCCGCATCGGCTAGATAAGGCAGAGGCCGCAGGTGTTGATATTATGTTGTCTGGTCATACCCATCGCGGACAAATGATGCCGAATCACCTGATCACAAGACGCCTCTTTGAACTGGACTGGGGCTATCTAAAGAAAGGCAACCTGCATGCGGTTGTGTCCTCAGGCTTCGGAACGTGGGGGCCGCCCGTTCGTATTGGCAGCAGAT
Organism: Paenibacillus baimaensis; assembly: GCF_025567575.1. Taxonomy (NCBI): domain Bacteria; kingdom Bacillati; phylum Bacillota; class Bacilli; order Caryophanales; family Paenibacillaceae; genus Paenibacillus; species Paenibacillus baimaensis. The sequence goes on from NZ_JAOQIO010000125.1 coordinate 166,914, forward strand.
CGGAAGTCATAGAGCTTATCATTCATTTTGAAGGATAAATGCTTTGTTCGCCGGGGCGTTGAGCTGGCGGACAAAGTTTTTTGGTGTTTATGAGAGCATTATACTATGTTACACTGGCTACAAATATACCTGATTGACTCGCACACACTGGTATGGCAACCGAAGGTGCGCGTGGGGTCAAGGCTGAGATTATGGACGCGAAAGCTTGATATTCGTGAAGAATTCGTAAAACATCTATACGCACAGCGGTTTTATGGGTAATATAAGTAGATTCAAGCTTATTCAGACTATAAGAATTGAGGATGTGTTCATCATGACATTAACGCCCGAGCAGCGAATAACCTTACATGGGTTTAATAATTTAACGAAATCGTTAAGCTTTAACATGTATGACGTTTGTTATACGAAAACCAAAGAAGAGCGTGAGGCCTATATAGCCTACATCGATGAACAGTATAATGCTGAGAGACTGACTGGAATTTTGCAAACAGTAACCACGATTATCGGTGCACATGTACTGAATATTGCCCGTCAGGACTACGATCCTCAAGGAGCGAGTGTCACCATTCTCATCTCGGAGGAGCCAGTTGAAGCCAAGAAGGAATCGTTTGACGAATCGCCAGGACCTCTTCCTGAGGCTGTCGTCATGCATTTAAATAAAAGTCATATTACCGTTCATACTTATCCTGAATATCATCCAGATGAAGGTATCAGTACATTCCGCGCGGATATTGATGTGTCGACCTGTGGTGAAATTTCACCACTCAAGGCCTTGAACTATTTGATTCATTCCTTCGATACCGATATTATGACGATTGATTATCGGGTTCGGGGCTTCACGAGAGATATCCGCGGCAACAAACTGTTTATTGATCATGATATCAGTTCGATCCAAAACTACATTCCGGAAGAAATTATCAATATGTATGATATGATCGATGTGAATGTATACCAGGAAAATATTTTTCATACCAAATGCAAGCTTAAGCAGTTCGATATTAACAACTACTTATTCGGTTATACCAAGGAAAAGCTGGCGCCCGGTGAAGAAAAGAAGATTACAGAGCGGCTGAAAGTGGAAATGGACGAAATCTTTTACGGTAAAAATACAAATCGTGGTGGAATGCGGATCAATTAGCGTTAGCCATAGTGTCTCATGACCTGCCTATCCTGTTTGGAATCGGCTCAATTAGGTGATCCATGACCTGATTGGGCTTTTGGCTTTGTACGATGTGTAGTATGCTCTTAGTTGAATAACGAAATGGCGGGTGAAGTTAATCCATGCTCCAACGCGTAAGCGGGCTTAATAAAACTTATGTGATGCAACTGGCGACGATTTTTTTGGGATTTATTATTTTTGGCATATCAGAAAATATTAAAGGACCGGCCATTCCTCGAATACAATACGACTTTAACCTGGATGAAATGCAGCTGGGCTCGCTATTGTCGCTGAATGCGCTGGGTTATTTGATCGCCTGCTCTTTTACGGCTTACCTGACTCGCAAACTGGGAATCAAAGCTGTGACCCTGTTGGCTTTCGGAGCGATGCTGGTGTCGGGAATCCTGATTTTTTTCTCCCGCAGCTATCCGATTTTTTCCTCATCTTACTTCTTGATGTACATCGGTAATGGAATGCTGGAGATCGGACTTGCTATACTTGGGGCGCGAATATTTATTAGAAATACCGGCACGATGATGAATCTGTCCCATTTCTTTTACGGACTCAGCTCTACGGTAGCGCCGATGATTGCCTCGGGAATGATGTCGGTGACTCTGTACGGGCATATGCTGGATTGGCGCGGGATGTATCTGGTCATGTTATCCTTGTCTGTGCTGCCGATGATCCCGGCGCTACTCAGCTATTTTCCAGGTGACGATCTGCCGCTGGAGGATCGAGTTCCTTTGAAAATGCTTGTGCGGGATCCCGCCTTATGGCTGCTGGTGCTCATACTTTCATTTGGCGTCGTATCGGAAATGGCGGTTGGTGGCTGGTTGGTCAATTTTTTGGAAAAAGCCTACAGGTGGGATGGGGTTGCGGCTTCCGGGATGCTGTCTGCGTTCTTTTTTTGCTTCTCGGCTGCAAGACTTTTTCTGGGTCCGGTTACGGATAAAATCGGGTTTAATCTGTCTCTCATCATCTTCTCCGCTTTTTCTGCCGTATGTACGTTTGCTGCTATCTGGGGCGGGGAATCACTGGCATTTTTGTTCGCTGCAGCAGGCGTGGGAATTGCACCGATTTATCCGACAATCATGGCTTTTATTGCCAAAAGATATCCACGCGGCAGCGACACTGCCATCACGTTCACCGTTACTTTGATGGGGATTGGCAGCGTTGTGGGCAACTATGCTATCGGAGCGATCACTAGCGGTATCAAAAACAGCTATGGGCCGGACGCGGAAACAGGATTGCTGCGTGGACTTCAGGCTGGATACGGCTTTATCGGTTTATGCGCACTAATCTGCGCCATATCCGGATGTATCTTGTACAAATATTTGAAAGCGCGCAAGGAACTGATCTAAATGTAGTTCTCCTGAATTTATGTAAAATTTCAAGCTTTGGGAAAGAATAGGAAGTAACATAAGAAGTCGAACAAGTACAGATTCATTCGCTAACCGACTTAGGCACTGCCAGCTATCAATTGACATCATGAGGTGATGAACTGTGACGGCAAAAAAAAGAAGATGGTGGGCGATAACTCCCCTTTGTTTCCTTATGCTGAGCGGCTGTATGAGCCAAGGAAGCCCATCCGCAAGTAATCCCAATCCCCCTGCAGCGGTTTCTCCGGTTCCTAATTCAACTCCAAAGCCGACACAAACGGGTACGCCCTCTGAGGCAGTCCCTGCACCAGCACCGGCTGTTAATCAGCCAACCCAACCAGCAGACAAAGTTCTTGAACAAATCAAGAAGATGTCGATCCATGAAAAGGTGGGTCAGTTGGTTGTAGTCGGCATGGATGGGCTTACCAATAATGACCAGACTACACAGCTTATATCCGAATACCACGTCGGCGGGTTTATTTTTTTTAAGGTGAATTTAAAAGATACCCCACAGGCGCTAGCCCTGTTTAATTCATTGAAATCCACTAATGAATCGGTGACTGGCATTCCGTTAATGCTTAGCGTAGACGAAGAGGGTGGCAGGGTTAGCCGGCTTCCTGATGAATTGAAGAAGCTCCCTACGAATGCGGCAATTGGTAAAATCAATAATAGTGAATTTTCAAGGGAAATAGGAGCATCCTTGGGTAAGGAACTGAAGAGTTTTGGATTGAATATGGATTTTGCTCCAGTCCTTGATGTATTCAGTAATCCGAACAACACGGTTATTGGTGACCGTTCGTTCGGGAATCAGGCTGACGTGGTCAGTCGACTTGGTGTTGCGACCATGCAAGGAATAGAGTCCGCTCAAGTGGTTGCTGTGGTTAAACATTTTCCTGGACATGGAGATACTGCGGTTGATTCACATCTTGGGCTTCCGGTGGTCAATCATGATTTAACCCATCTTCGTCAGTTGGAGTTAGTTCCTTTTGCGAGTGCAATTAACAATGGGGCGGATGCCGTTATGGTGGCTCATCTGCTTATGCCAAAGCTGGACGCAGATCATCCTGCTTCCTTTTCTAAAGCAGTCATTACCGATTTGCTGCGTAAGGAGATGGGGTTTAATGGGGTTGTTTTTACCGATGATATGACAATGGGGGCTATTACTCAAAATTATGAAATCGGGCAGGCCGCGGTAGAGTCAGTGTTGGCAGGCGGGGATATTGTGCTTGTAGGACATTCTTTCGACCAGCAGGTTCAGGTCATTCAAGCGCTGCGGAGCGCTGTATCCAATGGAACAATCCCGGATTCTGTGTTGAATGCAAGTGTAACCCGGATATTGAAGCTAAAAGAGAAATATCATTTGAGTAACTCGAAGTCTGAAGATCCTGATATTAAGGGCTTGAACGCTAACCTGTCGGCGCTGCTTGGCAAATATCAAAAGTAACCATAGCGTGATCGGCCCGTATTTTGTCACGGTTACATATGACAAGAATACGGGCCGATCGCAGATTGTCCTATGGATTTCGATCACTTATTGTGGATCTTGTTTGGTAATTTTGGCTGCATTATTGATTTTGTATTTAACGGGATGTTTATTTAACTTTTTGGCGACCAATTTGGCTTCAAAGCTGAGCTGATCGCCTATTTGCAATTCCAATTTTTTCAAGGCCATGCTGTGGCTGGACCATGCAGTATCCAGTGATGTAGCTGTACCCTCATGCTGGAACGTTATTTGCTCAAAGATCACGACTTCATCATCGGTGTCGCTGAATGGATTAGGTACCGAGGCGAATTCTGCTACAGTCGCTTCAACGCTAACCTTTCCTTCCGGCAGGGCAACAGGAGCCGCAGGCGGTTTATCAGAGGTTTTCTTGTCTGTTGATTTTTTGGCTTTGGGCGGTTCTGATGCTGCAGCAGGTGCTCCGGGCGCAACTTCTGCTAAGCTTTGGCTTGAAGTCTCATTCAGATCCTCACTCGCAATAGCACCTGCTTCGCTTGCCTCCGAATCTTCCTCAAGCTTAATTTTACCAAAATGGGCGTTCTGCATTTCGCGTAGATAAGAAGGATGGATATTATGAAGCTCACCGTCGACCTGGATGACAGCAAATACAAGGTCTGCATATCCTACGATTTCACAAGGGATATCCAGGTTTTGACCTTTGTATCTGAAGGTTTTCAGCTTCGCCGCTTTTTGCGGGAGCAGCCCCCAATCCTTGCAAAATGCCAATGCCTGATCTTCATTATCAAAAGCTGTATATTGTTCGGGATGCGTCCACTGTGGCATATTATTTTCCTCCTATAAGTTCCAAAGATCCTGATCTTATTTTACCATTATTGCTTTGAAATGAAAAAGGGTATTGATAGATAGGGCTTGGCAGCTTGTTTGCAGCCGGACAACATCTTTAAAAATTTGTAAAGAAATAAAATTTCACAAAAAGTCTTTACAAAACGAAATATTATTTTATAATGAAGTTGTAAGCTAAGTTTACATGTTGCTGACTCTTCAACGAATTAAGTGCAAAGGATAGTGATGGCATGGTGAATCAGGGTCTCATAAGTATCCGTGAATCGTTGGATACACTCAAACCTACTGAACGTAAGGTTGCCCTGTACATTTTGGAGCACCCTGAGATGGTGATGAATGCTTCGGTGCAAAAGCTGGCCGAACTGGCTGAAGTCAGCGAAGCGACGATTGTGCGCCTGGCGCGTTCCCTCCATATGAAAGGATTCCAGGAGCTGAAGCTGAGAATTGCTGCTGACCTCGCTAAGTCCTCGAACAGTATGGGGACCTCCTATCAGGAAATCCAGATTGACGGGTCGATTCCGTCCTTAATTCAGTCGATCTCACATAACAACATTTTATCGATTCAGGACACATTGGCTGTGCTGTCGGTAGAGGATGTGGAGAAAGCGATTGAAAGTCTGGATCGTGCAAAGCGTGTGTATATTTTTGGAGTTGGCGCCTCAGCCGTGATTGCCCAGGATTTCAAGCAAAAGCTTTCGCGGATAAACAGATGGTGTGAAATGGCGTCTGACTTTGACTCCCAGGTCACATTGGCTGCGAATATGAACGAGCACGATGTCGCATTTGGCATATCGTACTCAGGTCAAACGGAATCAATTATCCAATCGTTGGAGATTGCTAAGGAGAGCGGGGCCACGATCATTGCGATGACCAAATTTGGTCATAATCCTGTCTCAGAATTGGCTGATATCTGTTTGTTCACAAGCTCGATGGAGCAAAGCATCCGCAGTGGAGCGATGGCATCCAGAATTGTCCAGCTGAACGTTATCGATATCTTGTACGTCGGGATCGCAAGCCGCTCGTATGAAGCGGTCATCCAGGCGCTGGAGAATACAAGAAAAGCAGTCAGAGGATCGAAGCGCAATGCATAACATTGAACAACAAATACAAAGCTGGGTAGAGCTTAATCAAATCCCCGGTGCTGTATTGGATATTAGCTTGGGCAGCAAGCTGCGCTGGCATAAGGAGTGGGGCTCCTACTCGGATGGACAAAAGATTCGCGATATCAAGTATAACACGATGTTTGATGCGGCCTCTCTGACGAAAGTGACCGCGACTTTACCGGCAATCCTGCTCCTTGAGCAGCACAAGCAGCTTTCTCTGGATGATTCCGTTCAGAAGTATATACCCGATTTTCGGCACGGACTAATAACGATCAGGCAGTTACTGCAGCATAGCTCAGGTCTTCCAGCCGATCTGCCGCGAGTAGACAGGTATGAGCCGAGAGATGTCGTTAAGGACATTTTGCAGCAAGAGCTGGTTTATGAAACGGGCACGAAGGTTGTATACAGCGATCTCGGATTTATTCTGTTGGGAAGCGTTATCGAAGAGCTGACTCGCCAAAGGTTATCCGAATTCGTGACGAAACAAATATTCCAGCCACTGGGCATGAAGGATACGACATTCACACCTGATGAGTCTCTGAGGGAGCGTATCGCGGCCACAGAGGCCGATGGAAATGGCTATATTGTGGGAGAGGTTCACGATGAAAAGTGTTATCAAATGGGGGGCATATCGGGAAGTGCCGGGATGTTCACCACAGCCACCGATCTGCTTCAATATGCAAGGAGCTGGCTGACTTCAGAGGAATCCTTGCTCACTCCAGGTCAGCGCGAGCTATGTGTAACCAACCCTTTTCAAGGCAGAGGTCTTGGTTGGGAAGTATGGCAGGGGCAACCCGTAATTCCGAGCTGTGGGCAAACATGGCCTTTTGGCAGCTTTGGTCATACTGGCTTTACCGGAACAAGTCTATGGATAGAACCACATAGCGAGCTCATCGTCGTTTTTATGACGAATGCGGTTCATTATGGCAGAAGCAATCCGATCCGGGAGCTGCGTCCACTTGTACATGAAGCTATTTATTCCTCGCTTGTCGGGGATTGAATATAGGTAAACCATCACAGCACAGCGAAGGCTCATGATTAATCAGCTTCGCACATTCCAAGGAGGAGTCTACAAGATGAAACGTACGATGAAACTTTCCGTTATTATGGTTGCCGCTTTAACCTTGGTTATTACAGGCTGTAGCAGCACTGCCAGCCAACCAGGTGCGACACCCGCGCCCAAACCGGACACTAAGGTAGACAAAGTTAAGTTGACGATGGGTAGCTGGAGAACAGAAGATAAGGAAGCCTACGAAAAAATCATTAAAGAATTCCAGTCCAAAAATCCGAACATCGAAATTGAGTTCAAGCCTACCAAAAACACAGAGTACAATACATTGCTGAACACTTCACTGCAAACGGGCAGTGCTCCTGACATTATACATTTGCGTCCTTATGCGCCTGGTATTGCACTTGCAGATGGCGGATATCTGGAGCCTCTGGATTCCGTTAAAGGCATGGATGTATTCTCCAAATCAGCGTTATCAGCGGCAACGGGCAAAGACGGCAAGGTATATGGTGTGCCGACGGTATTTAGCTCCACGCAAATCTTCTATAATAAGAAGCTGTTCAAGAAATTCAATATTGAAGAGCCCAAGACTTGGGACGAATTGATCAAAGCGGCGGATACACTGAAGCAGAATAAAGTGACTCCATTTGCTTTTGGCTCCAAGGAAGGCTGGATTCTTTCACTTACACACGGCGCACTTGGACCTGCGATTTATGGCGGAACCGACTACGTGAACAAAGTGACAACAGGTCAAACGAATCTGAAGAGCAAGGAATTTACCGATTCGGTGCAAATGATGCAGGACCTCACCAAATATTTCCCTGAAAATTATGTAGGGCTGTCGATGGATGATATGCGTAACCTTTTCGTGACCGAGCAGGCTGGAATGATGGTTATGGGTGACTGGGAAGTAGCGGTCATGAAAAAAATGAATCCGGATCTCGATATGGATTTATTCGCTGTTCCGAATGCAGCCGCTGGTAAAGCTACGGTTACTACGTGGGTAGATGGATCTTTTGGAGTCAACAAGGAATCCAAAGGCAAGAAAGAAGCAATGAAATTCATTGAATTTATGACCTCCAAAGAATTCGGTACGCTGGTAGCGAACGAATTGAAGAAGCCGAGCACGATTCCGGGTGTTCAATCCAATGATCCGATCGTCACCAAAATTTCTACTTTGGCCAATACAGTTTCAACTCCGTACATGTTCGTTATCCATTTTAACGGCGGCAACCCGACCTCCAAATCGATCTTCGAGCAGCTGTTACAAGGTATGTATCTGGGTAAGGAAACACCGGCTAAGGTTACGGAAGAATTGCAAAAGAGCGTGGACAGCTGGTTCAAACCGGCAGCCAAATAAGTAAACAAATTCAGATTGACAAAGGCGGCGAGGCGTAATGAATGGGATCCATGCACAGGCTCATGAACCAAAGCACAAGCATAAGAAGTTCAACTGGAGTAAAGGGTTCATTCACTTATTCCCGATTCCAGCCCTCGCCGTATATACGTTATTCATCGTATATCCGATTCTCGCAGCGTTCAGTTACAGCTTATTTGACTGGACTGGACTCAAGAAGGGCGCTTTTATAGGAATTGCGAATTTCACAAAGCTATTTACAACAGAACCTTTTAAAGGGCTGTTCTGGAATGCATTCGCACACAATTGGTACTATTTCGCCATGGAAATGATTGTGCAGAATGGAATTGCGTTCGTGCTCGCCTATATCATTTTTACGAAGGTTAAGGGAGCCGAATTGTTCAAGATGGCTTATTTTTTACCCAGATTGCTCTCCGTCATCGTAGTCGGATTTCTGTGGAAGCTGATGCTTAATCCGAACTTCGGAGCGATTAATGTGATGCTTAAACAGGTAGGACTTGGAGAGTGGGCGAAGCCTTGGCTGGGAGATCCAGCATACGCGCTCACCTCGATCATTTTGGTCAACAGCTGGTTCGGAATCGGCTTCTCCATCTTGATTTTATTAGCAGGGTTGCAGTCCATTTCTCTAGAGGCTATTGAAGCGGCACGTTTGGACGGCGCCAAAGGCTTCCGACTCATTAAATCGATCATTTTCCCGATGATGTCGCAGTCGATTGTTATTGTTACGATTTTCACGTTTGTTCAGGCTTTTGAGGCGTTTGAGCTCGTGTATGCGATGCAGGGATCTCAAGGTGAGCCGTACCATTCGACCGATTTGCTGGCTGTATTTTTCTACCGGGTTGCGTTTGGAGGTTCAAGCGGAGATGGAGTGGCTATTGGACTTGGCTCTGCACTGGCAGTTACTTTGTTCTTTATTATTGCAGTGTTGTCAGCCCTTTTCATGGCATATGTGAGAAAACGGGATATGGCTTAAGCGGAATGCAGACTATGCTGTGCTCTCATACATTCATGAAAGGTGAGGAGTCTCGATGAAAGAACACAAAGGATTACGTATTGGACACTATGCGATTGCCATACTGTTCACGGTTGTCAGTCTATACCCGATCTTCCTGATGCTGCTGTCTTCGTTCAAGACCAACATTGAAATTTTTAAAAACCCGATGGCGTTCCCCAAGCTTTGGACCTTTGATGCGTATCGAAAATTACTCGATCAATTGCCTTATTTCGATTACTTTTGGAACAGTGTATTTGTTAGTGTTACTTCTGTGGCACTGATTCTCATATCGGGGGCATTGGTATCGTTTTATATTGCGAGATTTAATTTCAAGTGGAACCCGGCCTTGTTTTTCTTCTTCCTGTTGGGGATGATGATTCCGGTCAAGCTGGGTATTGTTCCCTTGTTTATCCTGATGAAAACTCTTGGTTTGATGAATACAAGCTTTTCCTTGATTTTCGTATATACGGCGATTGGCATTCCGATGTCCGTTCTGATTCTGGTCGGGTTTTTCCGAACCTTACCTAAGGAGCTGGAGGAATCCGGTAAAATTGACGGCTGTTCTGATTTGGGGATTTTGGTAAAAATCATTGCCCCATTGATGCGTCCTGCGCTCGGTACGGTTATGATTATGAATTTTATTACGGTATGGAATGATTTTTTCTTTCCGTTAATATTTATCCAGGATGAAGTCAAAAAGACAATTCCGGTCGGGATGCTTACCCTGTTCAGTGAATATTCGACCGATTGGAGCGTGCTGTTCGCCGGTCTGACCTTATCTTCGCTTCCGATGATCATCTTGTTCGCTGTCGCTTCCAAACAATTTATGGAAGGGATGACTGCCGGTGCCGTCAAGTAAAGATATCAGGTTTATAGGAATTGACGGTGGCGGTACGAAAACGGCCTGTATGATCGGTGATGGCTTGGGTAATGTGTTGGCTGTCTGTTATGGGGCATCCAGCAGTATCAAGTCCAACTCCAGGGAGGTTGTACAGGAAGTATTGCTGTCCTTGATTCAACAAGCTTTGGCGTTGTCCAACAGCACCGAGTCACAGCTAGAGGGAGTTTTTCTCGGCTTGGCAGGTGCAGATCGTCCAGAGGATAAGGTGCAAATTCTGTCTTTATTAGAAGGGAAGCTGCCGGCTTCGGTTGTCATTACGCTGCATAATGATGCGATTACGGCATTATCTGCCGGGACTTGGGGAGAAGCGGGAATTGTACTGATCTCGGGAACGGGATCGATAGCGTACGGCTTTGTGCCTGAGGCCTCCATTAGCGTTCGTGTCGGGGGCTGGGGATATATGTTAGGCGATGAGGGCAGCGGCTTCAATATGAGCCAGCAAGCGTTGATTGCTGTAATGAAGCAGCATGATGGCCGAGGTCCCCACACGAAGCTGACATCCTATATACTGGACCAATTGTCCCTAACCGATCCCAATCAGATCGTCACCTATGTGTATGGACAGGCGAATATACGAACCGCTATCGCGGTGCTCTCCAAGATCGTGCTTCAAGCGGCTAAGGAAGATGATGCAGTGGCTCTGGAGATCGTGGATCAAGCGGTCAAGGAATTGGCCCAGATCGCGATAACCGCCAAAGCACGACTGCAGCAATTACAACCGAACCAGGATATGTCGGACCTGCCGCTGTTACTCAGTGGAGGGCTATTCTCGGACAGCTGGTTTCAAACCTGCTTTGAGTCTCAGCAAGACATCATGAACAGCAAGCTCAAGGTAAGTAAGCTCGAGGTACCGCCTGTGACAGGTTGTTATGTGCTTGCACTCAAGCAGGCCGGTATAGCAATTACAGATGCATTGAAAACACAAATTCGTGCATGGGAGACAAGGAGGGAAACATAGTTGAAACACATCGAAAGTCAACCCATTACGGAACAAAGAAATGAGAAAACGAGCCAGTTGGATGAAATGAATGTGCAGGAAATTATTCAAATCATGAATGCTGAGGATCAGACAGTTGCACTTTCCGTACAGCATGCGCTCCCGCAAATCGGCAAGGCGATTGAAGCCATTGTTGAGGTGATGAGCAAAGGCGGCAGACTGTTTTATATAGGAGCAGGAACAAGCGGACGTCTCGGCATCCTGGATGCATCGGAATGTCCACCAACATTTGGTGTTAACCGTGAGTTGGTTACCGGGATCATCGCTGGCGGGGAAGCCGCGATCATGACAGCTATCGAAAATGCCGAAGACGATGCCGAAGCGGGTGCGAGAGAAATCGAAGCCCGTCTGACAGCAAATGATGCATTGGTAGGCATAGCCGCAAGCGGCAATACGCCTTATGTAATCGGGGCGATTAATCGCGCTCGGGCGATGGGGGCAGTAACGGCCAGTGTGTCCTGCAACGACAATGCACGACTCAGTGCAGCGGCTGAATATGCGATTGAGGTTCCAGTTGGCCCTGAGGTTGTGACCGGATCGACACGGCTTAAGGCAGGTACTGCAACGAAGCTGGTGCTCAACATGATCACGACCACCGTGATGATCAAGCTCGGCAAGGTTTACGGTAATTTGATGGTGAATGTGCAGGCAACGAACGAAAAGCTGCGTGATCGGGTTATCCGGATTGTCGGTGAAGCGACCGGAGCTGATTACGAGAAGGCTGCTTCGTATACCCAGCAGGCAGATGGAGATGCACGGGTAGCTATTTTGATGATCAAATTTGCCGTAGATTCGAATAGGGCTTTGGCTGTATTGGAGCAGTGCCGTGGTCATTTTGGTGACGCGGTCCGTATCCTGGAAAAAGAAGACTTGGCTTAACAGCACCTATACGATATACACAATGAGGGGTACCGGATTAATATTCGGTATCCTTTTTTGTGTCACAGCCTGAATTGGAGAGCAAACGAGACAGACATATATCGTCTTCCATCAGAATAGATTACATCTATGAACGGATGAGAAGACGGAGGTATCTGTGAATGCAATTTGATTACGGAGATAAAATGCCGCTGCGAATTCTCGATGAGGGAGAATTCTGGAAGCTGCAGGAAACTGAGCATACCGATGTAATAAGAGCGTTAGTGCCTGATTTGGAGCAGCCGTTTGTAGAAGCTTTGCAAGCATGGGAACAAGCATTGGCTCGAACACAAGCGATGTTTGTTCGTTATATTGAGTGGGTTGGGCGCATGGAGCATCAGGTGAGCAGTGAGGTTTACAAGCAAATTATGGAGCTGGTTTTGTTTGGTAGAAGGCAAAGTGAGCAATTTATACAATTATTAAACCAACTGGGTACCGAAAGCACAGCGTTGAAAAACAATCCGACCGCGATAACTGTGTTAAACCACATACGCCGCGAATCCGAATATTTTATTGGCATCGCCCAAGCGGTGCTCTCAGAGGTCGTAGTACCAACTCCATAAATGATAGATGAAGAGCCCGCGTTACTGAGGCTCTTTTTTACTGTTACAGGACCATAAGGCGTCATTAGTAAAAAGAGCTCTTCGCCTTGAACGGGAAGAGCTCTTTGCAGTCTACGATATAACGCTCTAACAAATGAACAGCATCATTTTCTACTTAATTTCGGTTATCCTGAAGACCCCTGTTCCTTTGTTTATACGATTTCCTTCGAGCCAGTCCACTTCTACCGATATCGGTGTGTCTATTGGCAAATTTAAATCGGATAACGTTAATTTTTCGTTTGGATCCAGTTTGGAAACCACAGTTTTTGAATCCGGTTTTACAATTGTACCTGAAAGCTTTTCTTTTATATCCACTCTATAATACACAGTCACACTTTGAACTGAAATGTCTCCCGAATTTTGGAATTCAAGATCATAATTCTGTTGTCCTGGAGCAAAGTATTTCGGTATTAAAGCTAATTTCCAATGCTCCAAACCGTTCTGTTTTGTCAATTCGGTATGAACTGAACGAATCTTGGAAGCCGCATCGTCAATAGTTGGTGAACATCCTGATAAAGTTGCTATGACACATGCGATGATAGACCATTTTCTCAATAGATTACCCTCCTAATGATGTTGGTTAAGCTGAGACAAATAAATAAACGTAAACACCTGCAAGGCCAACAAGGGTAAACATGACTCCACCAAACCGGGTTGACCAAAGGTACAAATCAGATGGTTCTGTTGCGTCGTTTGACTTCCAGCTTTCTGTAATTGTCCAAAGGATGGCTGGTTGTATTAACATCAATAGACCACAAAGCAACAGTAATACGGTAACAATAATCATTGGTGCCTCCGGAAGTTATGGATTTATTTTCAACATCCCCCATATTGGGCGCATACCGTGCGAGCTAGCTAATCGTTAATGGAGTGATATAATTTAATCAGAGTGATCTACCCAAGAAATCAAAGGCTGACGGAGGATACTTATGCTCATTTATAATACTTTGACCCATCGAACAACTACAGAAAAAGTAAGAAAGCCAGAGGACCATGAGATGGTCTGGATTCGTCTACGCAACCCGGAGTCATCAGAAACCAAGCATGTGTTATCCGACTTACTTGAGAGTCATCACCTTCTGGTAGAGGATTGTATCCAGCTGCATGGACGCCCAAAAATGGATAGATACAAAAACAATATTTTCATTTCATTTTTTGCTATCAATGAGCAGTATGATCCTATGGAAATTGCCTTGGTAATTGGGAAGAACTATGTCGTATCCGTATATGAAGCTGATATTCCACTGCTAGATAGTTTATATGAGGAATTTAAAGAAATTGAGGGAAGAATGACGTTTCCTGCTCAGATTCTGTACCATATTATGGACAGATGTGTGGATGAATACGTTCAAGTTATAGATCACATTGAAGATAAGGTGGAAACATGGGAAGAGGCTATTCATGATGATCCATACGCCCCAATATCCCGTGAAATTTTCCAATTAAAACGCATCACACATAACCTTCGCAGGGTTTTCGTTGAAGAAAGAACCGTGATAGGAACCATCAGTCATCAAAGCTTTCCGTATTCCCATCCCGATGCCGACGTTTATTTCGCAGATATTTTCGATCACATCTCACGGGTTGTGGATTCCATCGATATGTACCGTGAATCTCTGACGGGCTTGCTGGAAATGCAGGTGAGTATGAAATCCGATCGCATGAATGAAACGATGAAAACACTAACCGTCATCAGCACGATATTCCTTCCGTTAACTTTTGTCGCTGGGGTTTATGGCATGAATTTTAAAGATATCCCGGAATTAGATTGGAGCTTCGGGTATCTCTATGTGTGGATTCTAATGGCCGCGATTATGGTGGGAATGCTGTTTTTTTTCAAAAGTAAAAAGTGGATGTAGCCCTTAACAATTTGTTTATTTGTCTAATTGCTTCAATCTACGCTCTACTTGGATAAACATCATAATGATTAGCAAAAGCATCATACCCATTATTGAAAATATGGCAGCTACTTGATACTTGACTCCAAGCCCCATGCCAACCAAGCAACCAGCCACAATCATAACATAACCGTTATTTATCATTATTTTCGAGCTATATTGATTCGCTTCGTTCCATAAGTCCATATTTTTCATTGAGCGAGAGGTCCGATACCCATAAATGGCATTAATGTCCTTAGGGGGTTTACGCTTTAATAATTGCCCGGATAGAATGAAAATGATGCCGATTAACAAAGCGAAACCAATGCTTACAAATATCATGTTGAACACCTCCTTTGATGAACAACTTCCAGACTCTTAAATTGTCCATAATTTGACTTTCTTTCAACAGATGTATAGTTATTGTAACAAATTATGAGATCGAAAAACATAGATATTTAGGTGTAGCCTTAGATGAAGCGAACTTGTAATCTATGAAGAGGCTGAATACAATAAGAAGAATGAATCTCATACATATGCACACTGACCGAATATGTGCACAAAATGATGACATCAACAGCATACTAATTGCTTAAACGGAGGTAATTAATTATGAACGCAGCCATTAATAAAGATACTCAACTATGCATGTCTCTTGCAGGAAGGCCGGGTAATTTTGGTACCCGTTTTCACAATTTTTTGTACAACGAGTTGAATCTTAATTTCATTTACAAAGCATTTACCACGAATGATTTGCAAGCGACTATCGGTGGCATTCGATCAATGGGAATACGTGGTTGCGCTATCTCCATGCCTTACAAAGAAGCCTGTATCCCGTTTATTGATGAGATGGATGAATCTGCGACTGCGATTCAATCTGTTAACACTATTGTGAATGATCAGGGGCGATTAAAAGCCTATAATACCGATTATATAGCGGTTTCGCAATTGCTGAACCAGCACAACGTGCGGCGTGATAGTGTATTCGCTCTCCGTGGAAGCGGCGGTATGGCCAAAGCTGTCTTATGTGCGCTGCATGATGCAGGCTTTGGTTCAGGTTTTGTTGTTGCCAGGAACGAAGTGGCTGGTCGTGCATTGGCACAAGCTTATGGATATGAGTGGACGGATGATCTGGGAAGGATTCGTCCGGAGTTGTTGGTGAATGTGACACCTGTTGGGATGGCTGGTGGTTTAGAGGCTGACGATTTGTCATTTGAACCCGATTTTATCGAAAAGGCTGAGACCGTATTTGATGTGGTTGCGCTCCCTGCCGAGACTCCGCTGATCCGTCATGCAAGGTTAAAGAGTAAGAAAGTGATTACTGGTGCGGAGGTTTTTGCTATTCAGGCATTGGAGCAATTCATTCTATATACAGGTGTACGCCCAACTGACGAGCAGTTCAAAAGAGCGGCAGCATACGCCCGTGGCTGATATTCAGGCGAGACGCTTTGACCCATGTCTAAATAAAACTGTTCTGGACTTGGGTGCGTTGGAAACTCAAACGGATGGAGCTGCACGTTTGCGGAATGATAGCGACGTTATAGTCAGCTTTTAACGGATATGATATGTTAGGATAGATAAAGTTCAGAAGAAAAAAGGAGCTAAATTTATGGAGCAGAAGCGATTTGTCAAGGAGTCCCGTTCCTACAAAACAGCACGGGTATTTCCAGTTGATGTCAACAACAACAACACCTTGTTTGGTGGAAAACTAATGGCGTATATCGACGATATTGCCTCAATTGCAGCGTCAAAGCATTCACGATGTTCGGTTGTGACGGCTTCAACGGATTCGGTAGACTTCTTGCTGCCGATTAACCCAAGTGATGCCGTTTCATTGGAGTCTTTCGTTACCTGGACGGGAACGAGCTCGATGGAGGTTTTTGTGAAAGTAGTAACCGAGGATTTGAAGACGGGAGAGCGCAATATCGCGGCGACTTCGTTTTTGACCTTCGTTGCTTTTGATGAAAATAGAAAAACGGCTAAGGTTCCATCCGTTATTCCGGAGACCGAGGAAGAGAAGCAGCTGCACGAGACGGCTTTCAAACGGGCGGAGATGAGAAAAGCTCGCAGGGAAGAAAGTAAAAAGTTTGCCCATTACCTGATCACCAAGTTCCCTTGGGAGTAAAAAAGATACATAATACGAATCGTTTCTATTGTATAAAAATTCCAAAAGATGTAGACAAAACAAGACCAGATCGGCATGGCCAGTCTGGTCTTGTTTTGTCATGATCTGTTGTCTAGCTTGTTTGAACTGATTATATTCACTATTGTAAATTTTTCGGCCGTACCCGGCTGGTGGGCATCGCAACGAGCGGATCATCGGGCCAGTAATGCTTCGGATAACGACCCTTAAGATCTTTTTTGACCTCGAAATACGTATGACGCCAAAAGCTTGCCAAATCGCTCGTTACCTGAACTGGGCGTTGGGCAGGTGATAACAGCTGAAGCCGTATAGGGACTCGGTCGCCTCCAATTCGCGGAGTTTGCTCCAATCCGAATAGTTCCTGCAGCCGAACGGATAAGGTAGGGATATCGGGATCGCTGTAATCGACGGAGATCCGTGAACCGCTTGGGACGGTGATATGCGTTGGAGCCGATTCGTCCAATGCGCGGCGCTGCTCCCACGACAGCATGGACTCCAGTATGGAGAACATATTCAGCCGCTGAAGGTCGCTGCGGCTTTTGAACCCATGCAGATGCGGAGCCAGCCAATCGTGAATATTCATGATAAGTGCAGGGTCCGCCACGTCAGGCCAATCGGTATCATAATGATTCATAAACTGGAGACGCTCACGTAATTGAAGGGATGCTTTTGTCCAAGGCAGCAGGGCTAAACCTTCCTTGACAATTCCGCTGACCAAAGCACGGTGCACATCGTCCTGATCAGGTGTGTGGTTTGGGACATCCTTGATAAGAATAGCACCCATACGTATATAATGGCGGGAACGGACGGCCTGTACAGTTGGATCCCATACGGTAATGGTATCCCGTTCAATACTTTCGCTGAAATGCTGCTCCAGCTCTTCCCATTCAACCGGAGCAGCCAAATAAATCCGGCTGTCTGTACCTTGATCATCAAGCTCCACAGTTACAATATAAGGCGAGTTGGCTAGCGGCTGCATATGGGTAAACTGCGCTCCGCGTCCGCTGCTCAACAGAAAGCCGCCCTGTGATCTGCGCTGCCCAATTCGATCGGGAAATGCAAAGGCTAACAGCAGTCCACAGTGATGCACATCCTCTGGTTGGCTTGCATCCTGAATACGCAGCTCTCTTTTCCATTGGCCAGCTTCCATCCATATACGTTTGCAGGCGGCAGCATCTACGGTAAAGCCCTCATAGAATAAGGCTCCAGACGAGTAATCCTTTGACTTCATGGTCCTTCGAAGTGCTTCCACACGCAGCCGCAGGTCTGCATTCGGAGCTGCAGAATCACTTTTTAAGAAATCCCGTTCATTGAGCAGGGCAGCCAGCTCGCAAGCCAGCTCTCCATATCCAAGCGGAATCGCCTTAAGCAGCATATGTGCCAAGCGTGGATGAAGTCCAAGTCCTGCCATACGGCGACCCTCTGATGTAATCGATCCATCCGGGTTCATTGCTCCCAACTGGACAAGCAGCGAACGTGCCTGAACAAATGCAGCCCGTGGTGGAGAGTCAAGCCACGTCAGCTCAGCAGGCTCGGTTACACCCCAAGCCGCCAGCTCCAGAGCCAGGGGAGCCAGATCAGCCTCTGCTATTTCCGGCTTGCTAAGCGGTAGGAGCTGACGATGGTCGGCTTCCATCCAAAGGCGGTAGCAGGTACCTGGACCGAGGCGACCCGCCCGCCCCCTGCGCTGGTCGGCCGATGCCAGAGATACCGGAACGGTTTCCAGACGGGTCATCCCAGTGCGTGGTGAGAAGCGGGGGACACGGCTCAGGCCGCTGTCAATGACAATCCCGATTCCATCAACAGTAAGGCTCGACTCAGCGATGGATGTGGTAAGCACAATTTTACGTTCATTCGCTTGACCTCGGGAGATAGCTCTATCCTGACTTTCTTGTGGCAAGGAACCGTGCAGTGGGGTAATCTGAACCAGCGGATCGAGCTGCAGCTCGCGCAGTCTTGCTTCGATTCGTCTGATTTCTCCTGTTCCTGGCACAAACACAAGCATATTGCCAT
This sequence comes from Paenibacillus baimaensis, assembly GCF_025567575.1. Classification (NCBI taxonomy): domain Bacteria; kingdom Bacillati; phylum Bacillota; class Bacilli; order Caryophanales; family Paenibacillaceae; genus Paenibacillus; species Paenibacillus baimaensis. Next base: position 185,692 of record NZ_JAOQIO010000125.1, read on the forward strand.
GCTCATGCTGCTCCAATGCATGGACTATTGCGCGCACAACCGTCTGCTCAATGCGTCCCTCAGGTTTTCGGTCCAAATAATGGGTAGCTACTTCAAAGCTTCGCCCTTCGCTAATCAGGATTGGCGCATTGTTCATCAGCCCGGCAACGGCTTGGGCGTCCAATGTTGCCGACATCACGATGATACGTAAATCGTCACGCAGTAATGCCTGTGCCTGCAAGCACAAGGCAAGTCCAAGATCTGCATGAAGGCTGCGCTCGTGAAATTCGTCGAAGATGACAGCACCTACACCTTCCAGGCTGGGGTCCTGCTGAATCATCCGGGTAAGGACACCTTCCGTAATGACTTCGATTCGTGTAGAGGGTCCTACGCGGGTATCCATCCGAACTCGATATCCAACGGTCTCACCGACCTGCTGATTAAGTGATGCAGCCATGTAGCGGGCTGCAGTGCGGGCAGCGAGTCGGCGCGGCTCGAGCATCAGGATTCGCTGCTTTGCGAATAGGGGCACATCCAGCAGCGCTAGTGGAACTCGCGTTGTTTTGCCTGCTCCGGGTGGGGCCACCAGTACGATGGCCGAGTGAGCCAGCAGGGTTTCTTTCAGTTGAGGAAGAATCGAATCTATGGGCAAAATGGTCATTCTATCACTCCAGCTGTTCTAATGTATGCAAGAATTATAACAGAATCCAATTCAATTCACCTGCGAAGGGAGAAGTGTATGTAATAAACAACAAAGAAGCCGCAGCAGCAGCTTCTTAATTTGTAATATGTATGGTTGGGTAACAGAGAAGGCTTTACCGTAGTTTAATAGAGCGATAAAGCCAGAGAGTCAGTTTCGTTGTAAGAATGAAGAATCGCTTCGCATCCGACAATTTCGATGCTGATTAAGGAGTCGAGACATTTTTTAATTGCTCTTTTTCCCTTTACTACTTTGGATTCAAGAGCAGAAACAAGAAGATTCAGTTTCTTTTTGTTCTTTTCATCGGAGTAAACAGGCACCTTTTTATTCTGTACTGTTATGAACAATTTCATTACGCTCACCCGCCTAATAATTGGATATAATACATAGTATATATGATCATCATTAAAATAACCTTAAAATCATTGTACAATTTTGCGATATTTTCATTAATTTTGTTCACCAAGTTGTTTCGATACAATTAATTACCCATCTTATAGCTTTTGAAACAGCAAAATATCAATTATTTTGTAAAAAGTATGGAACATCTGAAGTCATTGTAAAACCGTTTGGTTCTATTGTAATATAATGGCTAAGAGACTAACAGAACTCTGCAAAAAGAGAGTGAATGAGGGAGGTTACGCAGGTTGAGAGTAGACGCACATCAGCATTATTGGCAATTGGCACGTGGAGATTACGATTGGACCAAAGAGGATGGGGAAATATTGCATCGGGATTATTTTCCTGCCGATCTGTCAGAGCATTTGGCACGCACTCAGATTGACAAGACGATTGTTGTACAGGCAGCACCGACAATGAAGGATACGGAATTTATGCTTGAGCTGGCACAGCACAACGACTCTATTGCAGGTGTTGTCGGTTGGCTGGATCTGGAGCACAAGGATTTCCGCGAGCATTATGAATCGTTACGAAAACAGTCCAAATTGGTTGGAATTCGTATTATGATTCAAATCATGGAGGACGCTGATGCGGTTCTGCGCCCCGCAAGTTTACAAGCGCTGAAGTTTTTGGAGGCTGAGAATTTTCCGGTCGATCTGCTGATGCGTTCACACCAACTGCCAACTGTGCTGAAATTACTGCAGGAGGTACCTGATCTTCGTGGGGTTATTGACCATATCGCCAAGCCAGTTATTGCACAGGGACAATGGGAGCCTTGGGCTTCACAACTGGAGGAAATTTCCTCTTATCCGTCGATAACCTGCAAGCTGTCGGGGATGGTAACAGAAGCCGATCATCATACTTGGTCGACAGAGCATGTGACTCCTTATATCCATCATATAGTAAAAGCTTTTGGCACAGAGCGTGTGATGTTTGGCAGTGATTGGCCCGTCTGCCTGTTGGCAGCAAGCTATGAACGAGTTGTGGAGCTGTTGGAGGAAGCCTTGCCCGAAGGGATAACAGAGTCGGAAAAAACGGCGATATTCGGCCATAACGCCCTGCGTTTTTACAAGCTGGAGCATTGGATTCGTTAGGTTATCAAGTTCTGCCCGATGTATCATCAGATCATCAGAATCAAGAGGAGTGGTTGAGAATGTCCAAAAATGTTAAACTGCCGCGGGACAAAAAAATCAAGCTAAGTCAGTATGATCCCGATGATACGGGTTCTTTTTCCGGAAAGGATGAGGTTGCCGAGCATTACGAGAAGCTGAAAGAGGAATTGACAGAGCTGCAGGACAAGCTGTTTGCCGGGAAAAAGTATTCACTGCTCATTATTTTTCAGGGGATGGATTGCAGCGGCAAGGATGGCGTCATTAAAAAAGTGTTGTCCGGGGTCAATCCGCAGGGCTTCAAGGTGACTTCATTTAAACAACCGACAACCGAAGAATCCTCACATGACTTTCTGTGGAGAGCCCACAAGGAAACGCCGGGCAGAGGGTTCATTACGGCATTTAATCGCTCCTATTATGAGGATGTTTTGATCACGCGTGTACACAATCAGATTGAGGATGAAGAGGCTGAGCGGCGCTTCAAGCACATCAAGCAATTTGAGAAGCTGCTGGCTGATCATGATACAGTCGTATTGAAAATTTTCTTACATATTTCGAAAGACTTTCAAATTAAAAAAATCGAGGAACGGCTTCACGATCCATCAAAAAGATGGAAATTTGATCCGAGCGATCTGCTGGAGCGCAATTATTGGGACGCCTATCAAAAGGCATACGAGGGTGTGTTCACCAATTGCAACTCGAAGGACGCGCCTTGGCATCTGGTGCCCGGTAATAACCGCTGGTACAGAGATTATGTTGTGCTGTCGCTAATTGTGGATACATTGAAAAAGCTGCCGCTGTCCTATCCGCAGCCGGACATTGCGATGAAGGATTTAATCGAATTGCTGCCGCTTGGCGAACAGCCTGAATAGAAGATTCATTACTCACGCTACAATCGGTTCTCACCCTACAAGCATCCCTGACCGCTTATTATCAAGTGGGCTAGGGGTGTTTTTTGTATGGAAGGACTCTCTTTCATGGATGTGACATTTGTCAGGTGCAAGCGATGACATTCGTCGGTAGGGTGTAAAGTCAATCCAGACTATACTAAAAAGCATGAAGTTGAATAAATGAGGTGATTAGAATGAATTCAGTGATAGAGCTGCAGAACGTTACCAAAGATTTCAAGGGCAAGCGGGCGGTAGATGATATCTCGCTAACGATTCATGAAGGCAGTGTGGTTGCGCTGCTGGGGCCTAATGGAGCTGGCAAAACAACTACGGTTGCCATGACGCTTGGTCTAAGAAAACCGACAAGTGGAACGATTCGATTGTTGGGCGGTGACCCGCAGGATCGAGCTGTCAAAGACAGAATCGGAGCCATGCTGCAGGATGTTCATAGCATTGACGGTTTGAAGGTGGGGGAAACGATCGAGCTGTTCCGTCATTATTATTCCAAGCCCTTGCCCTTGGAACGATTGCTTAAAATATCAGGTCTCATGGAGGAGAAGGGGAAGCTCGGGACGGCGCTGTCCGGCGGACAAAAACGCAGATTGGGCTTCGCACTGGCTTTGGTGGGTGATCCATCCGTGCTGTTTCTCGATGAGCCTACAGTGGGTATGGATGTCAGCTCGCGGCAGCTGTTCTGGGAAACGGTCAAAGCCATGGCGGGACACGGACGGACGATTATTTTGACGACACATTATTTGGATGAGGCTGATGCCATCGCGGATCGAGTAGTTGTCATTAACAAGGGCAAGCTTGTTGCTGACGGAACCCCGGAGGAAATCAAAGCATCGACAAATAGCAAAATATTGTCCTTTACAGCGGGACACGGACTGACCGATGAACGGCTGCTCAGCCTTCCAGGCGTTATAGATACGGAGTGGAAGGGACGAAGAGTCAAGCTGTACAGCAGTGATACGGATCAGCTGATCGCTGCGATTGTGCGGCAGGAGCTGGATGCGACCGATATTGAAATCCAGAGTGTTGGTCTGGAGGAAGCTTTTCAGGCTTTGGTCAGGGAATAACGTTATATTCCTGCAGAAACGTTATCAATCGCAAGTGAAAGGAGATATATTATGAAAGCGATGCTGGCACAATGTAAAGCCGAGCTGCTGCGCACCCTGAGGAATCGGAAATTTATAATGTTTGCCTTGTTGATGCCTGCTGTGTTTTATTTTATTTTTACGAGTACGATAGATCCGAATACGGAGGTAGGCGGCATGGACTGGAAGGCCTACTATTTAATATCCATGACGGTATTTGGCGTGATTGGAGGAAGCATCAATACGCTGAGCTTGCGCTTTGCTCAGGAGCGAATGCAGGGCTGGGTGCAGTTGATTAAGCTCACTCCTCTACCTTCAGGTGCCTATGTCTTCTCCAAAATAGCAGCTCAATCCATCGTCAATCTGGGTACGATTGTACTGATGTTTATTATTGGCGCGGTGTTTCGCGATGTGCATTTAGCGGCGGGTCAATGGATTGCCTGCGGACTGTGGATCTGGGTTGGGGTTGTTCCCTTTATGGCGCTGGGTACGCTGCTTGGCACGATCCGCAGCATTGAGGTCGTCCAAGTGCTGGCCCAGCTTTTATTTATAGGGATGTCGGCGCTCGGAGGATTATGGATGCCCATACAGGCTATGCCGCAGCTGATGCAGCATATCGCGTTGTGGCTTCCCACTTACCGATACGGTCAGGGAGCATGGAATATCATTGCCGGGGCCTCACCGGATTGGGCAGGTATTGCGCTTCTTGCAGCCTATGTGATCATTTTTATGGTATTATCATCGTATATCATAAAAAGGCAGGAAGCGGTATGACGAAGCCCAGTTCGGTATTAGACAGGAAGATACGGGGAAGCTTGTTGTTTTCATTCGTTTGGCTAATTTATCTGATCATACCTATTAATGTGCTGCTCCACAAATCGGCTTCCGAGATGTGGATCGGCTTTTCTGTGCTTGCCTTGTTTGTTCTGATCTATCTGCTATCCTATCTGGATTCGTCATGGCGATTGCTATGTGCGATGAGCTTGTTTGTCATTATCGGCTTTTTTTGCTTGCATTATGACCAGAGCTTTATATTTATGGGATTTTATACGGCTGCCATCGTTGGCATGCTGCCCACCAATAAACAGTTTATAGGTGGGATGGCAGCTCAGCTTGTGTTGTTCGCGGTTGTTCTTTTTGCTAGTGGTCTTGAGCTGGATGAATCGAATCTGATCAATTTCATACCTTCGATGCTGGTAATGACTGTGATGCCCATCGTTATGCGTGGGGTATTCCGTTCGAAGGAACTGCGCAGTAAGCTGAATATGGCTAATGATGAAATTGCACGTCTGGTCAAAAATGAGGAAAGACAGCGAATTTCCCGTGATCTACATGATACACTTGGCCACACCCTGTCGCTGATAGCGCTCAAAAGCGAGCTGGCTGAGAAAATGATACGTATAAATCCCGAACGTGCGATTCAGGAGACAAAGGATATACAAACGACCGCACGGACTGCTCTCAAGCAGGTTCGCGAACTCGTGTCGGATATTAATGCTGTGACGATTAGCGAGGAGCTGGCGCATGCCGAACGGATTTTGTCTGCGGCTGGAATCGACCTGCATGTTCATGGGAAAGCCGAAGCAGACGAGGTACCTCCCTTAATCCAAAACATTCTTGGTATGTGTCTGAGAGAGCTGGTGACGAACGTCGTGAAGCACAGCAAAGCCAAGCAATGCTTTATTGAATGTATGGCAGCGATGGACCCCTTTACCTTGACAATTCGTGATGATGGAGTCGGTACCGCTTACTCTGCGTCAGTGAAATCACAGGCTTGTGCAGGACTCCGTGGAATCAGCGAACGTCTGGAGCTGGTGGAGGGCAAGCTTCAATTTCATTCCGCTCCGGGTGAAGGAACAAGGGTGATCCTTATTGTTCCGAAGGTTGTGAAAAATGTGAAGATCAGGGAGAATCAGACATGAGAGTGATTATTGCCGAGGATCAGAACATGCTGCGCGGCGCATTAAGTGCCTTGCTGGGTATGGAAGACGATATCGAAGTTATTGGTCAGGCTGAAAATGGCGAACAGGCACTTCAGATGATTGTTGAGCTGTCACCGGATATTTGTATTATGGATATCGAGATGCCCAAGCTGACCGGATTGGATGTAGCTGAGCGTCTAAAGGAACAGGGGCATTCTTGCCGTGTTGTGATCCTGACAACTTTCGCTCGCGTGGGGTATTTTCAACGGGCGATCAAGTATGGAGTTCAGGGCTATTTATTAAAGGATTCGCCCGTACACGAGCTTGCAGCCGCACTGCGGAGTATATTCAAGGGCGGAAGGGTCATCAGTCCTGCACTTTCTATTTCGTTATGGGAGGCGGAGAATCCACTGACGGAGCGGGAGCAGGAGGTACTGAAGCTGGTAGCCGCGGGTCTATCGGTAAATGAAATAGCCAGAAAGCTTTTCCTGACGGGAGGTACGGTACGGAATTATGTGTCGGAAATTTTGCAGAAGCTTGAGGCCAAAAACCGTATTGATGCGATCAGTATTGCCGAGAAAAATGGTTGGCTGCAATAATAATGGACGCTAGCATAGCAGCTGTAAGCAATTAAGGTTGAGGAGGCAGGCAATGGAAGAGCTATATAACGGGGTGCTGGAGCTGCTTATCAGGCACAATCAGGCACATCTGCTTCAGTTCTATGATGAGTTGTCTGAGGCATCACAGCTGAAGCTGCTGAATCAGATTCTGAGTATCAACTGGGACCAGTGGGCAGCATTAGAAGAAGTGCGTGCAGCACAGACACCTGCAATCTATGAAGACCTGTCGCCGATCGGAGCGCTTGATTGGGAGCTATTCAGTGAGGAGAAGCAGCAGTATTTTACAGATAAGGGTTGGGAGCTGCTTCGTCAAGGGAAGGTTGGAGCGATTGTTGTAGCCGGAGGCCAGGGAAGTAGGTTAGGGCATGAAGGACCGAAGGGGACCTACGATATTGGTCTGCCTTCCCACAAGTCGTTGTTTCAGCTTCAAGCGGAGCGCTTACTCAATCTGTCTCAGCGAGCAGGCAGCCGGATTCCTTGGTATATCATGACAAGCCCGGATAATCATCAGCAAACGGTCGATTATATGATAGCAGCTGATTATTTTGGTTATTGTGCTGAAGATTGCATTATGTTTGAACAGGGGGTCATGCCTGCTGTGGATGAGGATGGCAGCATCTTTTTATCGGAGAAGGATGAGATCAGCCTGGCTCCGAGCGGAAATGGAGAGTGCTTTGCCGCCTTGAACAAGTCAGGAGCGATAGCCGACATGAAGCGCCGCGGTGTCGATTGGTTATTTTATTATAATGTGGATAATGCACTTATTAAGGTGGCGGACCCTGTGTTTGTTGGTGTTGCTGCTCATTATAACAACCCGATTGCGACCAAAGTGATAGATAAGGCGCATCCCGAGGAGAAGGTCGGTATTATATGTATGAAAAACAATCGGCCTATGGTCGTGGAATACTCCGATCTGCCACAGCATTTGATGTTTGAGCACAATAGTGAAGGGAAGCTGACGTATGGGCTTGGCAACATCTCGATTCATTTATTTCGTCGTGACTGGATCGAGCAGCAGGTGAACAGCAGCATTCCCTACCATATCGCCCACAAGAAAATCAGGCATGTAGATGTGAATGGTCATATCATTGAAGCTTCAAAGCCGAATGGGTATAAATTCGAACGGTTTATTTTTGATTTTTTTCCATGGGCTGCGGGGATCACGGTTCTTAAAGGAAAGCGTGAACATGATTTTGCACCTGTAAAAAACAAAGAAGGTGAGGACAGCCCGCAAACAGCCAGAGAGCTTATTTACGAGCTGCATCGGAGCTGGCTGCTGAAAGCGGGTGCTTCGCTTGATGAGGTTCAGGGGCCTGTCGAGATTTCGCCGCTGCTATCGTACGCTGGAGAAGGATTAGCAAGAGAGACTTAATCTAACAGGGCAGCTGCAAACTGCTCTTTTTTTGCGTTTTCTTTTTGGATGAATAGCAAAAAAGATCGTTTGCAGTTCGCGTGATTATGCTACAATGTAACGATAATTCATTAAATGTTGTTCATTTAAAAGCAGAAGAGGGCTGGAGTATGCTAAACCGATTAAACAAAATATTAGAAAAATGTATGCCGTTTCTGACACCGACAGGTGTGCTTGTGGGTCTCTTGGGTGCCGCATGGCTGCACTCGTTCAGTTTTTTGGTGCCGTGGATTTTTGCTGCAATGACGTTTGCGGGCAGCATTGGCTCCAATTTCAAGGATTTGGGCCGGGTGATGATGCTTCCACTGCCGATTGTGGCTAATCTACTTATATTGCATTTGGTCATGCCTATATTAGGCTGGGCCGCCGGGGCCTACTTTTTTCCAGGTGATGATTTGACGCAGACGGGTTTTGTGCTGTTATTCGTCATTCCAACCGGAGTCGTAAGTCTCGTCTGGGTCACTATTTATGGGGGGAATATTGCGTTAACATTGGCACTCATCCTGTTGGATACGCTGCTGTCTCCTATTATCGTTCCATTGAGTCTTTCCTGGATCGTAGGAGCCAAGGTTCATATGGAGCCGCTGGATATTATGGGCGGGCTGCTCTGGATGGTCGTTGTCCCTTCTATTATCGGAATGCTGCTCAATCAATTAACGAAGGGTAAAATCAAACCGATGCTCGGTCCAAAGCTTGCTCCTTTTTCCAAAATAGGGCTGTTTATTGTCGTTTCGATCAATAGCTCGGTGGTAGCTCCCTATTTGAAGCAATTTAATATGAAGCTGCTGGAAATTATCATCGTAGCCTTTGTGCTTGCGGCTTTTGGTTATATCGCGGGTTGGCTTGTGTCTCATTGGATGAAATGGGACCGTGAAGTGACCATTGCGCTTACGATCAATTCAGGGATGCGCAATTTAAGTGCAGGCGCGGTGCTTGCAATCAGCTTCTTCCCGCCTCCTGTCGCCCTGCCGGTTATCGCCGGTATGCTGTTTCAGCAAATCCTCGCTGCTTTGTTTGGACAGCAATTGGGTAAAAAATATGGCATGACATCCTCCATTTCCAGTACAGCCAAATAGCCAATAAGAGTGGCGATTTTCAACGGGAACAGGAGAATGATATAATGTTGCATAAAGTGCGTGTTCAAAAAGTCGGCTTTTCAGCACCGAGAAGTTAAAGTTTTCTCAGAAAACTCGCTTCGTAAGCTGTAAAGAAGGAGGAGCGGGGTTTAGGCAAATCTAAATGAGCACCGCACTTCGAGCCTGAATGCAAGATTCGATGCCGAGTAAGCAACGTGTATGACTTCGTGATCAAAAGATGACTTTTTGAACAACCTCTTAAATAGACAGGTGCTGACATGAAGGAAGGTGACAATAAGGATGGGAAGCAATTCGAGATATACAGCAACAGTGTCGCTTGTTGTTATGGCGGCAGGATTCATTGGAACCTTATTTGTCGAAGGTCCGACATGGGTTCGGTTTTTACAAAGCGGATTTGAAGCGGGGCTTGTAGGGGGACTAGCAGACTGGTTTGCAGTGACAGCGCTGTTCAGGCATCCGCTCGGCATTCCGATTCCACATACGGCCTTGCTCCCCAAAAATCGGGAAAAGGTGTCCAGAGCGTTGGTCAATACCATTCAGGAGGATTTACTGAGCAAGCAAAGCATTACGGACAAGCTGGCTCAAATCCCGTTGGTATCCAAAATTTTGCAGGGCGCAGCAGGGCAGCTCAGTACAAATTCGGCTAAGACTGGTGTGGTGACGCTAAGTGAATATGCCATTCGTCAGCTGCCACTAGAAAAGCTAGCCGGATTAGGCGAACGAGAAGTCAGACATATGATTGATGCATTGGATTTGCAGGATCTGCTCAAACAAGGACTTCAACAGGTGTACACCAGGGGCTACGATGAGAAGGTATTCGATTTTGCGCTGAATACGGCTGAACAGTTAATTATGAAACCGGAAATACGCGATCGAATGGGTGCAATGGCTTCTCAGGCGCTGCAAAATCTGAATGCGGGCGGGATGATGCAGTTTGCGCTTAACGCTTTTGCCGGATTTTTTAATGATGAGAAGCTGGGCGGTTTGATCCAACAGTTCATGCTGAATGGGCTGGATGGATTGAGATCTGTTAATAATCCTAACCGCAAAGCGGTCATGCGTGCTATACACAGCTGGTTGGATAATCCGGGCAACCAGTATAAGCTGGCGATCGAAATGGATCACTGGAAGGCACAGCTGCTGGATGAATGGAAGCTTGAGGAGAAGCTGCTTGAAATGCTGCAGCGTTTGCAGGCTCAAGCATTGGAATTTGTATACCGTGAGGATTATGTAGAAGCCTATGTGATACCGGTGGTGAACAAGCTGGTTAATCAGGTTTGTGACAACGAGGAGCTGCTGGATCGGCTCGAAAGCGGCTTGCGTGAGCAAATTGCCCGTTGGATCGAAGCCAATCATCACAAAATCGGTACGCTGATTCGTGAAAACATTGATCGTTTTGACGATAAAACGCTGATTACGCTGATGGAGGATAAAATTGGCGGTGATTTGCAATGGATTCGAGTTAATGGAGCCATTTGTGGATTTTTGATCGGGATTGTATTGGCTGGTATTAAGATTATTGCTGGATAACCGCTAAACTCCATTTTGATACCCTCATGAATAAGACGAAATGAATCAGATTGTGCAAAAACACGGAGATACGCGAATGTTCGTCTCTCTGTGTTTTTTTATGCGGAAAGATGATTGCAAAGGAACACAGTAATTACTTATGATTATATGGTGTGCATTTCATAGCTCCTTCCTCTATAATAAATCCAACAGATTCAATTTAGGCGGTGGGGGGACCCGATCATGCTGCGCATGCATTTCAAAAATAGTGTCGCGTTCAAATGGAAAATCTCGTATGGTGTGATTTTATTCATTCCTATACTGATCAGCGCTCTTATATATGTACAAACAGGGAGCATTGTGGAGTATGAGATTAAACGGGCTAATAAGGCTTTGCTTAATCAGGTTAAATTTATCGTGGATAGCGGGTTGCTGCAGACAGAACAGCTTGGCAATCAAATGTCCATTAATACGGATATCAGAAAATACCTGGATGTAGATGGACAAAAGGATCCCTTTCAAATTTATAAAACCAAACAAGAAATCCATAAATACTTGCTATACAATGATTTTATTAAAGATATTTTTGTATACTCGAAAAGTATGAATATGGTGCTGACACCGGATACCTTCGTGGAAGAAAGTCATTTTTATCAAATGTATTTTGAAAGCGCTATCTTTACCTTTAAGGATTGGCAGAAATTCGCTAGAAGTAATTATATTAAAGAATACCGGGTTCTTCCTACGCGTGACAACGGCCTTTTGAACGAAACCGCCGCGCTTGTGCAGTCACTACCGATTGATAACAGTAATCAGCCGTTAGGTACACTTGTCATCACATTGAACAACAACAAAATAGAAAAAATTCTAAAAAATATGGATTGGATTCAATATGGTCAAGTGCTAATTCTCGATAAAAATGATCAGATAGTTTTTCATACCAAGGATGCCGGGCTTCCTTTATCTATACATTACAGCGAAATGGAACTGAAGAAGGAGGAGCCCTTTTTCGAGAACGTTCAGGGACACAAGGTAATGATTTCCCACGCTTCGTCGAGTGTGGTGGATTGGAAATATGTGAGTATGATTCCTGCGGAAGTGTTTTGGGAAAGAGCAGAGCATATACGAAATTTGAATCTGCTTGGTTTGTTCATATGTTTTATCATTGGCGGCGTGATGATCCTCGTATTTGCCAGAAAAAACTATAATCCGATTCAGGAGCTTGTCAGATTTGTAACTGGGAAAGCTTTTGCCCCTGTAGAGAAAGAGCAAGACGAATTTGAATTGATCCGTCAGCATTTTATTAAAACCATTCAGGAAAGAGATGATAGTAATCACAAACAGGTTCAGCATATTAAGCTGCTGCGGAATTACTTTTTACACCGATTGATGAAAGGCCATATTGAAACGGAACAATCTCTGGAAGAGGCTTCCAAAGCCTATCACATATTGTGGTCTTCCGATTATTTTCTTGTTATGCTCTTCCATCTTGAAAGTGACAAGGGGGTTTCCAACGAGTTTCAATTGCTGCAGTTTATCATTTCCAATGTGGTTACCGAGCTGATTGGAGCTAAGCATACTCTCCATTTCACAGATATGGACGGAACGCTTGCAGCTGTATTGAATATACATCCAGCGGGCTTTGATGATTGGAAGGATAACTTAGAGGCGGAATTGAAAGAGGCTAGAGAATTTATAGAGAAAAGGTACAATTTTCAATTTGCGACAACGATAAGTGAATTGCAAAGAGGATTGGGAGGTATACATCAGGCCTTTATGCAAGCCTTGGAGGCGCTCGAATATTTAATGCTGCTTGGTGATGAAAAGGTTGTCTGGTATGGTGATTTGAAACACACCAACAAGGATTATTATTACACAGTCAACCAAGAGCTCATACTGATCAATCTGCTCAAAAGCTGTGATTTTACCCAGGCACGTGAGCTGGTAACGGGGGTGATCCAGAGCAGCTTCAACCAAGGAAATACTTCAATCGAAATGCTGAAATGCATTATGATAGATTTGGTGAGCACGATGATGAAGCTGATCCAGGATCAGCATCATGGTTCGGTTTGGGAAGAATTGCGACCGTTCCGCCGACTGCTTAAATGCAATACGAAATTTGAGATTGAGTATCAGATGCTTGAAATATTTAATTATGTTTGTCAACACATAGAAAGTAAAAACAAAAGTATTTCGAATCTTGTAAAGAATGAGCATGTGACTGAATTTGTTCAAGAGAATTATCATGACCCGAATCTTAGTGTGTCTTTGCTCGGCGAGCATTTCTCGATGACTCCTCAATACTTGTCGAGGCTCTTCAAGGAACAGAGAGGCCAGGGATTACATGAATTTATTTGTCAAACGAGGATTGAACATGCCAAGCGGTTGCTCCTTAAGGGTGAGAGTATTGAAGACACTGCACGAAATACAGGTTTCACGAGCAGCAGTACCTTTATCAAGGTGTTTAAAAAATACGAGGGCATCACACCAGGAAAGTATCAATTTAATGGGCAATAAGGTTTGTCCGTATATCTATTTCATGTGCCTCATGGTAAACCATGGGGTTTTTTAACAATTGAACAATCAATTTCAAATCGTCGATTGCCTTTTTTTGGTTTTTGACAACTCCTTTTTTAATGCTGATTGATATATTTGAATGCGCTTACTATATTGTAATTGGGATCCCAAACTCAAGAGTAATCAAGGAGGTCACATGAAAAATAAAAAACAATTTCTTGCCATTATTGCTGCTCTTCTTCTTACTGCAGGGTGTACAGCTGTTAAAGCACCCGACGCTGCTCCTGCTAATCCTACAACTACAAAGCCGGTAGACGTAACCTTAACAAGAATGGGAGAGGACAAGGCAGCTGTTGAATTAACACCCCCCAATCATTTTTTTGAAGAGTTGGAGAAAAGAACAGGAATCAAAACCAAATTTTTAGGTGGGGCCGGTATGAATACCCAGGAGTTTAATCTTGTTCTGGCATCGAATGACTTGCCGGACGTTTGGATGAACAATTGGCTTAATTTTCCGGGTGGGCCCAAGAGGGCAATCGATCAAGGGTACATATTAAGACTGAATGATATTATCGACAAGTATGCGCCTAACTTTAAGAAGGTATTGCAGGAAAATCCGCAAATTGCTAAGGATATAAGGACGGACGAAGGGGATTATTATGCATTTCCTTTTATTCGATCCGAATTTGATAAAACCTATGTAGGTCCGATTATCCGTAAAGACTGGCTGGATGAATTGGGATTGCCTGTCCCAGAGACGATTGATGAATGGTACACCGTTCTGAAGGCATTCAAAGAAAAGAAGAACGCAGCGGCACCGTTAACCTTTTTGGCATCCCGCTTTTTCTCAACAGGAGCATTTTCTGGTGCTTATGGGGTTATGAACGGCTTTTATCTGGAGAATGAAAAAATTGTGTTCGGAAACATGCAGCCTAAGTACAAGGATTTTATGATATTACTTCGCAAATGGTACGTGGAAGGTTTGCTTGATAAGGATTTTGCTTCTATAGACTCGAATACCGTGGATCGGAAGATGATGACAGGGGGGAGCGGAGTTACTATTCAATTAGGAAGCCGTACCGACCAGTACCATAACGCAACTCGGGAAAGTCTGCCCCAAGCCAATTACATCGGCATTACGTACCCGTCTCTTCAAAAAGGAGTGAAATCTAAGTTCGGTCATCTTGAGAATGCCTATCCAGGTGGTAATTCCGGTGCGATTTCGGCCAAGAGCAAGAATGTGGAGTCTGCTGCCAAATGGCTGGATTATTTCTATTCCAAAGAAGGATCAACACTCGTAACCTATGGTACTGAAGGTGTCAGTTATACGATGGAAAATGGAAAAGTGAAATATACGGATCTAATCTTAAAGAATCCGGATAAATTGACTGTGGATCAGGCAAGGCAAGTATACGGTAAAAATACAAATTTCCCGCAGCTTCAAAGGGATACCGAATCGTCAAGGGGTGAAAAGTGGATTGCAGCCATTGCCAAATGGAGAGATACGGACGCTGAAAAATATGCTATTCCGCCAATCACTCATACCACAGAGGAGTCAAATGAAATCGCGCAAATTATGGCTGATATCAACGCTTACGTATTGGAAACGGAAATCAAATATATTCTCGGTACGATATCGATCGATACCTTTGATGATAATGTGAACACACTAAAGAAGATGGGAATTGAAAAAGCCATTAAACTGAAGCAAGCTGCATACGACCGCTACAAAAAGAGATAAGCTGCCAAGGGGGATTTGACCTTAAATCTCCCTGTCCTTGAACGCTTCGCGCGGTATTAATTAGCTTACAAAACGGATACAAGGAGATTACTCTATGAATTCATCTTCCATTCAGGCGGCAACGAGTGCTATCAACAAGAAAACAGCATTCTTAGCCAGAGCACGCAAAGATTTTATCCGTAATAAAGCGGTATATTTTTTGGTGCTGCCTGTGGTTATCTTTTACATTGTGTTTTCTTATGTGCCTATGTACGGTGCGGTTATTGCTTTTAAGGAATATGTTCCGGCCAAGGGCATTTTCGACAGCCCGTGGGTTGGTTTCGCCAAGTTCAGAGATTTTTTTAATAGTATCTATTTCACGAGAGTCGTAAAAAACACGATCATGATCAGTTTCTACAGCTTGATTATCGGTTTTCCTGCTCCGATCATATTGGCCCTTTTATTTAATGAGTTGAAAAGTCAGGTGTTTAAAAGAATTACGCAATCGATCACCTACATGCCACATTTTATTACTATGGTTGTGGTTGCGGGTATTATTCGCGACTTTACTCTTTCCGACGGGTTAATTAACGATGTCATCGCAGCATTTGGAGGAGACCGAACCGCCTTTTTGCAGAAAGCAAGTTATTTCCGGACGATCTATATAACGAGCGAGATCTGGCAAAGTGTAGGTTGGGGTACAATCATCTATCTTGCAGCTATCACCGGTATTGATCAGCAGCAATATGAAGCTGCCAAAATCGATGGAGCCAACAAATGGAGGCAAATTTGGCATATCACCTTACCGGGTATTCGGCCCGTCATCCTTATATTGCTTATTCTGAAATTGGGGCATATGATGGACGTCGGATTTGAAAAAATCATTTTATTGTATAACCCAGCAACGTTCGAAACCGCAGATGTGATTTCCTCCTATGTATATCGCAAGGGGATTATAGAGTTTAACTACAGTCTCAGTACGGCGGTTGGCTTGTTTAATTCAGTAATTAATTTCATCTTGTTGATTCTAGCGAATTATCTTAGCAAAAAAACCAGCGGTAACAGCCTATGGTAGGGAAGGGGATTATTCATGAATAAGACATCGTTGGGAGAGAGAATTTTTGACATCCTCAATGTCGTCATCATGCTGCTATTGATCATGGTAACGCTATACCCTTTTATATACATTGTCGCGGCCTCTTTCAGCAACGGAAACCAGTTTATTGCCCATGACGGCCTGTTATTCTGGCCAGAAGGCTTTACTTTCTCCGCTTATGATGCCGTTTTCAGAAACCCAAATATTATGATGGGCTATAGAAACACACTGTTTATTGTTGTTGTAGGTGTGACCATCAATTTGATACTGACCTCGCTTGGCGCTTATTTCCTATCCAGAGAAAATATCATGTGGAAAAATGGGATCATGTTTTTTATCGTTTTCACGATGTTTTTTAATGGAGGGCTTATCCCGTTCTACTTGACGGTTCGCAGTTTGGAGCTGCACGATACGTTATGGGCATTAATTTTACCTAGTGCGATCAACACCTTTAATCTCATATTAATGAGAACGTACTTTATGAGTATCCCCCGTGATATGGAAGAATCGGCTGTTATGGACGGTGCAGGCCATATCACTATTTTGTTCAGGGTCTATTTGCCGCTCGCGATACCTGTAGTAGCCGTTATGATTCTTTTTTATGGGGTTCAGCATTGGAACAGCTGGTTTCAGGCGAATATATTTTTGCGTAACAAAGAATTGTTTCCGTTGCAATTGGTGTTAAGAAATATTCTGATTGACAATAATATGGAAATGATGATGGGAAATAATGTCGCAATCAATGAAGCCCAGAACGTGGCAGAAACCATCAAATATGCTACCATCATGGTGTCGACGATCCCTATTCTTGCGCTGTATCCCTTCCTTCAGAAATATTTTGTGAAAGGTGTTATGGTCGGGGCTTTAAAAGGATGATTTAAACCAGCAAGCCAGTGTGCAGACCCAAAAGCTGCCCAAGGCTTGCTGGTTTATTTGTGCTTAATTAAAAATTGAAATGGAAATATTTTTGTCAAAAGCAAAATTAGCTGCGCCCAATGCGCCACCGATATCCTTGAACACGGAGGTTTTGACTATGGTGTCAGCAGATAGCGGACGCATTGCCCGTTGGCGCATGACTCTAGTGGCTGTTTCTACAAACAGTGAACTGGCGTTCGGTATCGTACCTCCCAGAATAATAGCCTCGGGATTAAACGTATTCAGCAGGTTGGCCATGGCAATTCCCAGGTATGAAGCTGCATTGCTAATAACCTGAACGGCGAGCTTGTCATCATCCTCAGCAGCTGCGC
Source organism: Paenibacillus baimaensis (assembly GCF_025567575.1). Taxonomy (NCBI): domain Bacteria; kingdom Bacillati; phylum Bacillota; class Bacilli; order Caryophanales; family Paenibacillaceae; genus Paenibacillus; species Paenibacillus baimaensis. Next base: position 203,005 of record NZ_JAOQIO010000125.1, read on the forward strand.
ATACATCATGCATTTTCAGGAATTGAAGGTCCATATTTTGATAAGGATACACAAGCTCCTGCTCGGAAGAACGGACCAGCTTGCGAAATTCCTGTTCAATGGCAGGGCCTGCAGCGAGTACCTGAAGACAGCCATGATTGCCGCATGGACAGAGTGGACCTGACGGTTCTATGGTGGTATGACCGATTTCGCCGGCGCCTCCAAGTGAACCCGATAGCAGCTGACGATTAATATATAATCCAGCTGCGATGCCCATGCCAACCCCGATATAGATCATATTATTGTAGGAAAGCCCTGCACCGTATCGGCATTCCGTTAATCCCCTTGCCCGGTGTCGGTTCACGACGACCGTCGGCCAACCAATTTCTTTTTCCATAATGCCAGCCACATCAACTTGATTCCACTCCAGATCAGCGGCACTGCGGATCATACGGTGATTGGCATCGACAAGACCAGGAACCCCCAAGCCGAGCAAAGGAATAGGACTCTTGTCCAGACTTTTGACGAAGGCTGAGATTTCTATGGCCAAGGCTTTGAAGGTCTCTTCTGGTTCGAAAGTATACAGAGGAATTTTCATTGATTTGATCACATTGCCAAGCAGATCGAAGGCACCAAGCGTCCAGGTCTTGTTATCGAGATCGGCCCCGATAATAACTCTGGAATTGGGAACCAGCTCCAAAGCTGTAGCAGGTCTGCCTTTGGTGGATAAACGATTATCGGTTTCGCACACAAGATCGTTTTCAATTAATTCGGCTATGGAAATGGAAATGGTAGCCCGGCTCAATCCGGTAATTCGGGTAAGCTCAATTCTCGACATGCTGCCTTGTATGCGCAGCGTTTGTAGAATAGTTAGTTTACTGCCCTTTTGATCTCTGATTTCATTGTTGCTCATAACAGCACCCTATCTTATATTCTGTCGGAAAAACTTCAAAAACGGGAATCATTGGTTCTAATTATAGCATAAAAGACTATAATCTCAACGAAAAAGATTAAGATAATTTAAATCTTTACATAAGTTAATCGCAATGTTAGAATAATCTAGAAATCGCTTCCAGAAAGTTAAACAAGTCATGCAATTGGGGGTTACAAGATGCTAAGAGGGATCCCATCCATACTATCACCTGAGCTTTTGAAGACCTTGATGGAAATGGGGCACGGCGACGAAATTATTTTGGCGGATGGAAATTTTCCTGCTGCTTCTCACGCGAAGCGTTTGATACGTAGTGACGGGCATTCGATTCCGGATTTGCTTCAAGCGATCATTCCGTTGTTCCCGTTGGATCATGCGACAGAGCATCCGGCGGTTGTGATGTCCCTGCTGCCAGCTGACCCGACACCGGAGGTGTGGGAAGTATACCGTGGTCTGATCCGTCCTCATGAGAGTCGATTCACGGATTTTGGTTATGTGGAACGCTTCTCCTTTTATGAGCGGGCACTTAAGGCTTTTGCTATTGTCGCAACAGGTGACAAGTCTTTTAAAGGCAATCTGATTTTGAAAAAGGGTGTTGTCAGGGATTGAGGCTGTGTGCAGGTATCATAATGAAGGAGGGGGAATTGTGAAAAAACGGGTTTTAGGCACTTCGGGAATTGAAGTTAGTGTGCTCGGTATGGGCTGCTGGCAGTATGGCGGCGGCACCTATTGGGGGGAACAAAGCCAGAAGGATGTTGATGAGGTCGTACACAAGGCGCTGGATCTGGGCGTGAACTACTTTGACACGGCTGAGGTTTACAACGATGGAGCAAGCGAGCTGGCACTTGGGATTTCACTCAAAGGCAGGCGAGCTCAGGCGATTATCGGCAGTAAAATCAGCACCTCGAATACGCAGCCGTCGGTCCTGAGAGCTCATTGTGAGGCAAGCTTGAAGCGGCTGCAAACCGATTATATTGATCTGTATATGCTTCACTGGCCGATCAGTCCGCTATCCGTTAAGCATTTCACTCAGGATGCAGCTCTGATTGCGAATCCGCCGCAGCTTCAGGAAGTTTTTGAAACACTTCAATCTTTGCAAAAGGAAGGGAAAATTCGTCATATCGGCATCAGCAATCACGGTGTGAAGCAGATGAAGGAGGTGCAGGACGCAGGTGTCAAGGTTGTTGCTAATGAAATGGCCTACAATCTGCTGTCACGGGCTATAGAGGAGAGCGTACTGCCCTACTGCATCCAGAATGAGATTGGCGTTATCGGTTATATGCCGCTGCTGCAGGGCTTGCTGACGGATAAAGTCACAAGTCTGGATGAGCTTAGGCCGCTGCAAGCCAGGTCCCGCCATTTCCACCACAGCAGAGGGGAAGGGACGAGGCATGGTGAGGAGGGGGCAGAAGCAGAGATCAAGCAGGCGCTTCAGGAAATTCGTCTGTTGGCCCATACACTTGGCACTCCTATTATCACGCTTGCATTAGCCTGGGCCATTTCCAATGAAGCGATCTGTACGACAATAGTAGGTTCGCGTAATGTCAAGCAGCTAGAATTGAATATTCAGGGTGCGTCCTATGAACTATCGCAGGCAACGATTCAGCGTCTGAATGAGATTACGGAGCCTGTACTGCAAAGGCTGGGCAGCAATCCGGATTACTACGAGAGTCGTCTCAATAGCAGAATTTATTAAAGTTTAAAAATAGACATAATGATATGAGGTACGCTATAAAATTTCTATTAATACAATAAAATCAGAGTAAAATGTGCTTATTTGACTACATTTTAACAAATATTTACTTCCAAATATCAGATCGATCTAAACATAATTTAATTATTGACGTAACTGAGAAGTTTAATATAAAATGATTATATATCTAATGAAAGCGTTATCAATTTTAGTTCTACTTTTTCATAAAAATAACTTACTAAGTAAAGGGAGTGCCATATATGACAATCGATTCAATTTCATTTTCTGTATTTACGAAGCCTTGGAAAGCTGCAACGGTTTGGGAGCTTGGGAAATTTGTAAGTGATTTGGGTTTTGACGGTATTGAATTTCCTCTGCGTGACGGCTACCAGCTAGAACCTGCTAACGCGGATCAATTGCCTCAATTGGTCAAACAATTCGCTGATCATGGCTTGAAAATATTCAGTGTTGCGAGTGAACCGACTGAAAGTGTGTTTGCCGGTTGTGCAGAGGCTGGTATACCGATGATTCGTACGATGCCTGTCATCAAGCATGAGCTAGGTTATCTGGCTTCGGAGCAGTTGGCGCGTGAGCAAATCGATAAGCTGCTGCCGCTTTGTGAAAAGTATGGGGTGAAGATAGGCTGCCAGCAGCATTATGGAAATAATGTTATCGATTCCATGGGTCTGCTTCACTTGCTGGAAGCTTATAACGCTGATCATGTTGGGGCGATCTGGGATACAGCGCATGATGCGTTAGCTGGACAGCAGCCGGAATTTGGACTCGATATCGTATGGTCGCATCTGTGCATGGTCAATTTTAAAAATGCTTATTATAAGCTGTTGAGCGGACCAGAAGCCGAATCGGCAGAATGGAAAAGATATTTCACCTCAGGTCGTCAAGGACTTGCTTCCTGGCCCCGTGCAGCAGCCTATCTTCAAAAACGCAATTACAGCGGAGTGATCTGCTTAAGTGCCGAATATACGAATGAAGCCGATGTAGATCGTTTAATCAAAGAGGATATCGCCTATGCGAAGTCATTATTTGCCTGAGGGGGAGAAAGCATAGATGAATGACAAGCTAAGAGTTGTGTTTATTGGAGCGGGGAGAATGGCTAATAGTGTTCATTATCCTTCACTCTCTTCTTTCGGTGAAGAGGTCGATATTGTCGGGATTTGTGATGTATATCCGGAATCACTGAAGAAAACTGCCGATATGTATGGAATAGAGAATCGTTATACCGATTACAAAGCGATGATTGAAGAGACCAAGCCGGATGCGGTGTATGCGATCGGGCAGCCGCACATCATGTACGATGTATGGATGTGGTGCCTGAGGCAGGGCTTGAATCTGTATATAGAAAAGCCGCTCGGCATTACGATTCATCAGGCTAGAGCTTTGGTGTATACGGCAGAGCAGCATAACTGCATTACCCAGGTAAGCTTTCAAAGACGCAGTTCACCGATGGTTTCAAAGCTGCGTGACGAGTGCCTTAAGCGTGGGCCGATCACCCATGCGGTATGCAAATTTTATAAATCGGAGATCGAACCGTTTCTTGGGGCTCGTGATCGGATGATGGATGATACGGTTCATTCGATCGACACCATTCGCTGGATGTGTGGAGGCGAAGCGGTCAAGATTGAGAGCACAACCAAACGTATAGGTGTTCCCGATATTAACTTTATTTCAGCGACAATTGAATTTGATACGGGAGCAACCGGATATTTGATTAATAGCTGGTCGAGCGGCCGAAGAATATTTTCGGTAGAAATGCATGCCCCTAATATTTGCGTTGAGGCTGAGCATGAAACCAAAGGCTACTTATATGCAGATGGGGATACTACAGGTATTGAATACGATGCGCGTGAAGAAGCCGGCGGCACGGAGCTGTTTCAATATGGCGGGTTTCAGGCCAAACATCGTGAATTTATTGACTGTTTGAAGGCAGGGACACAGCCCTCATCGAATTTCAAGGATGCCTTGAAAACGATGGAGATCGCCGAAGTTATTCTTGCTCAAGCACTGCTTAACGGTAAATGATAATAAGAGGAGGGCTGGGTGGGACTGTAGAGTTTCGGTTTCACCTCGGCTTCAGGCAGCAGGCAGTGAATTGGAGGAGGTGAGCTAATGGCCGTGGAATCGGTAAGTGTTGAAGAGGTGTCTTCAGTGAAGCACACAAGAAAAAGTCGCAGTGTAATCAGGGATATGGCCAAGGTATGGCAGCTATATGTTTTAATGGCACTGCCTTTTGCCTACATTGTCATATTTAAATATGTCCCGATGTATGGGGCTCAAATTGCCTTTAAAAATTTCGTGGCAACAAAAGGAATCTGGGGAAGTCCCTGGATTGGTTTGGATAATTTTGTTCGCTTTTTTGAATCCTATGAGTTTTGGACCATCATGGGTAATACAATCGGTTTAAGCTTCTATCAGCTTGCTGCCGGGTTTCCTTTTCCAATCATACTGGCTTTAAGTTTGAACTATGTGATGCACGATAAATTCAAAAAAATGGTCCAAATGGTCACCTATGCGCCGCATTTTATTTCAGTGGTTGTTATGGTCGGTATCATTTTCCAGGTGCTGGACCCTCGTATCGGACTTGTGAGCGAGCTGCTTAAAGCTTTGGGCTTTGGCTCTGTTAACTTGCTGGGTCAGGCTGAATACTTCAAAAGTATTTATGTATGGTCAGGCGTCTGGCAAAATGTTGGCTTCAGCTGTATCATTTACCTGGCCGCATTGGCGGGAATCGATCCTGCACTGCATGAGGCAGCCGTTGTTGACGGTGCGACCAAATTACGAAGAGTATGGCATGTTGATCTGCCAGGAATTGTACCGATAGCGATGATTTTGCTAATCCTGGAAGTCGGACGTATGCTGGAAATCGGTTTTGAAAAAGCGTTTTTAATGCAAAATCCACTAAATCTTCAAGCCTCTGAGATTATTGACACCTACGTATACAAAGTTGGTCTTGCCTCCACAGTCGTGAACTTCTCTTATTCTTCAGCAATCGGTTTATTTAAAAATGTGATCAATCTGATTTTACTGCTTACCGTGAACCGCCTTGCCAAAAAAATGGGCCAAAGCAGCCTGTGGTAGAAAGGAGGATGGCGACAAAATGAATACGACAGTGAAAGAAGCCGGTGTTGACAGGTTGTTTAATGTTGTCAATTACACCATACTCAGCCTGTTTTTTCTGGCAGTGCTGTACCCGCTCGTTTATATTGTAAGCGCTTCTTTTAGCTCGACGGATGCAGTTATTTCGGGAAGGGTCTGGCTATGGCCAGTTGAACCCGGAATCAAGGGCTATAAGGCTGTATTCGAATATAAAGCAATCTGGACAGGGTTTGGTAACTCGCTGTTTTATACAGCAATTGGCACGATAATTAACGTTGCTTTAACTATTGCGGCAGCCTATCCTTTATCGCGCAAAGACTTTATCGGGCGTAACGCCATTATGTTTATATTTGTATTTACGATTATGTTCTCGGGAGGGATTATCCCGAATTATTTGCTGGTCAAGGATTTAGGCATACTCGATACGCGTTGGGCGATGCTGCTGCCGGCGGCACTGAGCGTGTTCAATGTGATTATCGCCAGAACGTATTTTCAGACGACGCTGCCAAGTGAAATGCTTGAGGCGGCGCAGGTAGACGGATGCACGGATTGGAAGTTTTTGTGGAAGATCGTGATTCCTTTATCAGGACCGATTATTGCTGTTCTTGCACTTTTTTATGCAGTCAGTCATTGGAATACGTACTTCAGTGCTTTACTGTATTTGAAGGAACGCAGCCTATACCCGATACAGATCGTGCTGCGTACGATCCTGATTCAGAATCAGATTGATCCCAGCATGGTCACGAGCGAAGAGGATTTAATTGCCCGGCAGGGGCTTGCCGATTTGCTGAAATATTCCTTGATTGTCGTCGCCACCGCTCCCATGCTGATTGTTTATCCATTTGTGCAAAGGCATTTTGTCAAAGGGGTGATGATAGGCTCCATTAAGGGCTAAGGCGTAATGATGCTTGAGGTACAATGATGATTGATAAGAAAAGGGAGGTTGACTGTATGAGAAAAAAGCTGTACATGATGCTGGCGGTCCCGATGTGCGCCTCATTGATTTTATCTGCTTGCACGAAAGATCAGGCTGCCCCGGCAGCAGGCACTACGACTGCGCCCAAAGAGAGCGCAACTGCTTCTAATGTAACGCCAGTAGGGCAATTCCCTGTTGTAAAAGACAAAATTACGCTGAAGGTTGCGATTAGAGGCAGCAGTCTGGTTGAAGACATGAAGACAAATGGATATACCAAATGGCTTGAAAATAAAACCAATGTCCATGTCGATTGGACGATTTTGGATGAAAAAAGCTACCAGGAGCAGCTGAATTTATTGCTGGCCGGAGGTAATTTGCCGGATGTCCTGATGAATCTCGATGTTTCTCCTGAACAGCAGATGATTTACGGAGAGCAGGGAACCTTCGTTTCCTTTACGGATTTGATCGAAAAATATGGGGACAACACGAAGAAGATTTTTGCGGAAATGCCTGAAGCCAAGAGTGCGGTCACGGCCCCTGGCAATAAAATTTACACACTGCCCTACATTAATGATTGCTTCCATTGTTCCTTGGATTACAAAATGTACGTTTACAAACCGTGGTTGGATAAGCTGGGCTTGAAGGAGCCGACTACCCTTGATGAATTTTATAACATGCTGAAGGCATTTAAAGAAAAAGATCCGAACGGTAATGGCAAGGCGGATGAAATTGCCCTGATCGGCGGCACAGCCAAAGGGGTTTCCAAATCGGATATTGACGTATTTTTGATGAATTCCTTCATTTATGATGATGGCAACAAACGGATGATTGTCAATAATGGGAAAGTGGATGTGGCTTACAATAAGCCTGAATGGAAGGAAGGGCTCAAGTACCTGAATAAGCTGTATAAAGACGGCTTGCTTGACCGCCAATCATTCACGATCGATAAGGAAGGCTTGAAAAAGATTGCCGAAAATCCGGATATTGCGATCGGCGGAGCTATTCCTGCCCACTCTCCTTCGGATATTACAATTGTTGAAGGCAAAAGCGGAAGATGGCTGGAGTATCAACCGATTGCACCGCTCAAAGGACCCAATGGCGTACAAAAAACGACGTGGCTGGCCTACGACAAAATTGCTAACGGTAAAGGCCAATTTATTATGACGAACGCCAATAAAAATCCGGAAGCGACGATGCGGTGGGCGGACGCGATGTATACGTTTGAAGCCTCCTTGTATTCGAACTTCGGTGTGGAAGGCTCTGCATGGGAAAAAGCGAAACCAGGTGATTTGGGTCGAGATGGCAACCCGGCAAGCTACAGACTGTTAATCCCTTATGGGCGCGTACAAAATGAGAACTGGGCACAATACGGTCTGAACTACCGTACCGACAAAGACTACTATGCAGGTCAAGCGGTGCTGAAGCTTCCGGATAAAGAAAAAATGTATTACGACATTACGAAGAAAAATTACGATCCTTATAAACCGAAAATCGATGAGATCATTCCACCTTTATTTTTCTCTCCTGCCGATTCTCAACAACTCGCTGAGTTGGACAAAACGATCAATGATTATGTAAAAACGAGCATTGCGCGTTTTGTTACCGGAGATCTGGACATTGAGAAAGAGTGGACCAACTATGTAGCCACGCTGGATAAAATGAATCTTAAAAAATATTTGGAAATTTATCAAAAAGCTCTCGACGGGAAAAACGTCAAGAAATAAGTGGCCGGAGGGGGGCGTGGCTTCGATGCGTACCATTTTGGTGCAAATTCCACACGATCAGATCGAACTCTTTTTCACCGATGAAAGCCTTGAAGGTATTCATCAGCTCGGCAATATCATATGGAACCCACACCATCGTCCATTTACCGAGCAGGAGCTATGCGAGCACATCCAGGGAGTGGATACCGTCATCACAACCTGGAGAAGCGCTCCTATCAGTGAAGAGGTACTAAAGCACGCCGATCAGCTCAAGCTGATCGCTCACATGGCTGGCTCCGTGAAACCGATTCTGCCTACCCTTGACGTTTATCGTCGTGGAATTCGGGTGTTGAACAGTAACTACGCGATCGGAGTTTCGGTCAGTGAATCCGTGCTGGCGCTAATTTTGGCATTGGGACATAAAATCATTCCCGTGAACAAAGAGATGGGAACGGGCAGAAATGCCAAAAGCGCGGTATATGAAACCTATGAATTAAGAGGAAGAACCGTTGGTTTGATTGGCTTGGGCATGGTTGCCCGCGAGGTGATTAAGCTGCTTCAACCGTTCGGCGTCAAGCTTCTTGGCTGCGATCCCTTTGTGTCGGCAGAACAGGCCCAGGAATGGAATGTCGAGCTAAAACCTTTGCATGATGTTATAGCTGAATCCCATATTGTGTCGCTGCATGCCCCTAAGGTACCGGAAACGTATCAGATGATCGGGCACAAGGAATTGTCGCTGCTCCGTGACGGAGCTCTGCTCATTAATACAGCGCGTGGGGATTTGATTGATGAGGCTGCATTAATTGAGGAGCTGAGGAAGAAGCGGTTTTATGCCGGACTGGATGTATTTATTGTGGAGCCGCTGTCTGCTGACAGCGAGCTTCGCCACATGGACAACGTTATCGTAAGACCGCACTTGGCCGGAGTTAATCCGGATTCACGCTTGCGAATAGGCACGTTAATGGTACAGGAGCTGCAGCAATTTTATAACAACGGACCGCTGCGCTTTGAAGTGAAGGAGTCGCAGCTTGCCATTATGACTTGAACTTATAGAAAGAAGGAACAGGAGAATGGGAAAACCGAAGGCACTTATACTACCACCGAAGTCCAGACTAGATGAGGTATGCTCGGATACTTGCAAAAGCTTGATCAACGAGCATTTTGATCCGTTATGGAACGAAACGGGTGTTGATTACACCGAAGAAGAACTCGCTGCTTTAATCGGATCGGCTGAGATCATTCTCACCAGCTGGGGTTCTCCAGCAATTACTGAGGCAATGCTGGAGCAGGCGCCTAAGCTGCGAGTGATCGGACACGCTGCAGGTACCGTTAAAGGAAGGATCCCGCCAACGGCTTTTTCCAAGCAGGTACGCGTCTTCTCGGCAGCACCAAGAATTGCTCATAGTGTAGGTGAGTATTGTTTAACTGTGTTGATGTCATCACTTCGCTATATGCCAACCTTTGATAAGCAAGTGAAAGCAGGGCAATGGCGTGTCAGTTCTTTAAAGGGCAGAGAATTAGCGGGACAGACGATTGGAATCGTATCGGCAAGCTCGACGGCAAGGGCATTTCTTAAGCTGCTGGCGCCCTTTCATGTCAACGTACTCGTATATGACCCGTATTTAAAGGATGAAGCAGCAGCTCAGCTGCAGGTTACCAAAGCCAGTCTGGAGGAGGTCATGCGCTGCTCGATTATATCGATTCATGCGCCAAAGCTTCCGGCAACTTATAAAATGGTGACGAAAGAGATGATCGCTTCGATTCCGGATGGCGCCATTCTGATCAATTCTTCCCGAGCTGATGTGCTTGATGAGGAAGCGCTCATAGAAGAGCTGCAAAAGGGCCGGTTTTTCGCTGCGCTTGACGTGTTTACCAAGGAGCCGCTGCCTGAGGACAGTCCTCTCACGAAGCTGGATAATGTGCTGCTTTCTTCTCATGTCGCCGGGGCTACGGTTCAAGGTCATTTGGCGCTGATGGAGGGTGTTGTCGAGGATATATTGAAAGGTTTTAAGCAGGAAAAAACAAGCATGGAAGTGACTCAGGCTATGTGGGAGAATATGGCCTAAGAAGCCAATTGTGAATCCCGCCTGTGGAGCTTGACTTGTTCATCAGAATTACAGAAAAAAGGAGATCTTAGATCTCCTTTTTTGTGCTCATATCGGTATTAAAGAAAATAGAATACAAAAGGTTGTTGACGAATACGATATATCGTTATATTATTACGATATATCGTATTGAGGAGTGAACATATGATGAGAATTAACCATGGACGTCATTATGGTCGAAAAGGTGTTGCTCATGAAGAGAAGTTTTTGAGATACCGTCATGGCGGTTCGCAGGGTGGTTTTGGAGGACGTGGGGAAGGCAAACGTCGTTTCTTTGAGCGCGGGGAGTTCAAATTCGCTTTACTGGAGTTGCTGGCCTTGGAGCCGATGCACGGTTATCAGCTGATCAAGGCTATGGAAGAGAAAACAGGTGGCTTGTACACCCCCAGTGCAGGTTCTATCTACCCTAATTTACAGCTGCTAGAAGACATGAAACTTATTTTAGGCTTCATTGATGAAGCAGATGGTAAGAAGCTTTACCGAATAACGGATGAGGGACTGGCAGCTCTTCGTGAAAGAGAAAGTGAAGAGAACAAACAGCCAGAGGATCACTGGGAACGTCCCGGACGACATAGGCATTCCGGTGGTGGTCATAGAAGGCGTGATTTGCGTGGTTTTATGAAGGAATGGTCTGAAGTCATTTATATAATGGCGAGAGCAGCAGAAGCCGTGCAGGAAAACCCCACCTCCAAGCATGCAGCTCAGTTTCAAGAAATAATGACCAATTTTCAAAACGATTTGAAACAATTTTTGGTTTCTGTCCCGAATCCCAGTATGCATGACAAAGCTGTTCAGCCAACAGAAACGGATTCAATAACGGACGACAATCAAGAGGACAAACTTTAATTTGTAACAACGACATCAAAGTCATATTTAGTAGCTGTTGCTTTTCAAAAATATGGTATAATAATCAAAGCTTTTTTTATACCTATTCGTATTGAACCTTAGGAGGAAGTAGCCGATGGAAGCATGGATTCAGCAGGGCGATGTAGTGTTATTTCAAGGAGATAGTATTACCGATGCAGGTCGGAACCGCGACAAATCGGATGATCTCGGCAAAGGTTATGCGTTAATGGCAGCTGCGCAATTTTCAGCTCTATACCCAGAAAAGCAAGCGACATTTATAAACCGAGGCATTAGTGGCAACCGCGTTGTCGATTTGCAGCAGCGCTGGCAGCAGGATTGTATCGATTTGAAGCCTAATGTGGTATCGATTTATATTGGAATTAATGATACTTGGCGTCGATATGACCGTAATGATCCAACCTCTACAGAGCAATTCGCTGAAGGTTATCGTAAGCTGCTGAGAGAAACGGTGGCTGCGACAGGAGCCAGACTTGTTCTGATCGAACCGTTCCTGCTGCCGGTACCGGAGGATCGTAAGCGCTGGAGAGAAGATTTGGATCCGAAAATTACGGTTGTTCGTGAATTGGCTGTTGAGTTCGGAGCCAGGCTGGTTTGTCTGGACGGTTTATTTGCGCAGGCTTCTACACGTGCGTCTGCTGCTTTCTGGGCACCGGACGGTGTGCATCCATCTCCAGGGGGACACGCACTGATTGCTAAAGCCTGGCTGCAGACGGTAGGAGCTCTGAACAGCTAGAATGAAAAGAAAAGCTTCAGACTGTGGCGATTGGAGGAGAGTAGCTCCATGCAATTTTTACATAGCTATGCAGGTAAGTATTGGAAGCTTTTCAGTGTAGCCTTTGCATTTCTGACTTTAGAAGCCATATGCGATTTACTGCTGCCAAGCGTTATGGCTGAAATTATCGATGTAGGCGTAGCCAAACAGCAATTGGATTTTGTCTTGCGTATGGGCGGTCTTATGCTGCTGATTACGGCAGTCGGTGCGGTATCCGCTTCCATGCGGAACATCCTGGCAACCCATGTATCCCAACGGTTTGCTGCCGAGCTGCGTTCCGATTTATTTCGTAAAATTCAATCGCTTTCATTTGAGAATATCGACAAATTTGATCGAGCTGCGTTGATCACCCGACTGACCAGCGATGTCACCCAGGTACAAAACTTTGCGAACGGACTTATGCGGATTTTTGCCAAGGCGCCCTTGCTCTGTATCGGTGCACTGATTATGGCTGTCCGCCTGAATCCCCATCTATCGTTGGTGCTTGTTGTCGTTGTACCGATTGTTGGCATATTAATCTTTATTAATATGAAGATAGGCTTTCCTTTTTTTATCAAGGTGCAAAAGGCGCTGGATCGTGTTAACAGTGTGATGAGAGAATATTTGTCCGGTGTCAGAGTGGTCAGAGCGTTCAACCGTTTTGATTATGAGGTTAATAAATTCGATCAAGCCAATCAGGAGTATCAGTCTCGTTCCACGATAGCGATGCGGGCTATGGCTGTGTTCAGTCCTGCGATAACCTTGACGGTTAATCTCGGGATCGTAACCGTGATCTGGCTTGGAGGTTTACGAGTCAGCTCTGGCAGTATGCAGGTCGGGCATATCATTGCTTTTGTCAACTATATGACGCAGATATTGTTCGCGTTGATGACGATCACGATGGTATTTAATATGTTTGTCAGAGCCAAGGCTTCGGCTGGGCGTATTAATGAAGTGTTTATTCAGGAGAATGGGATGGCAGGAAATTACGGAGCCATGAACGTTACAGCTATAAAGGGAAGAGTCGATTTTGAGAACGTAAGCTTCTCTTACGCGGAAACGTCCGGACCGCCTGTGATTAAAAATTTGACAATGACCTGTTTGCCTGGTGAAACAGTAGGTATTATCGGGTCTACGGGCTCTGGGAAAAGCAGCCTGGTGTCGCTCATTCCGCGTTTTTACGATGTAAGCGCAGGCGTGATTCGGGTCAATGGACAGGATGTCAGAGACATGGATCCGAAGCAGCTTCGTGAAAAGATTGCCATTGTTCCGCAAAAAACGATGCTGTTTACAGGCACAGTGCTCGAAAATATTCGATTTGGCAAAGAAGATGCCACGATGGAAGAGGTTGAGAGAGCGGCACGAATGGCCGATGCCCATGATTTCGTCAGTTCTTTTGCCGAGGGCTATGAGACCGTTCTGGGACAGCATGGTGTTAACTTCTCCGGTGGGCAAAAGCAGCGTGTCTCCATAGCCCGTGCCTTGGTGCGACAGCCGGAAATTTTGATTTTGGATGACTGTACCAGCGCGGTCGACGTCACGACTGAGGCCAACATCAAGCGTGCTTTGAAGTTGTATGCCAAGGATCTTACCTGTCTCATTATTGCGCAGCGGATTACCTCTGTCATGGATGCTGACACGATTGTTGTGCTCGATCAAGGTCAGATTGTCGGTACAGGCAAGCATGATGAGCTGATGAAAAGCTGCGAGGTTTATCGGGAAATATTCCAATCCCAGATGGGAAAGGAGACGCTCAAAAATGCCGGAGAAAAATGAACAGAAGCCAGCGTCCGTGCAGCCGGATATTCCCATGATGGCAGGTGCGGGAAGGCCGGGAATGATGAATCGCGGGAGAGCCGTAGTCAAGCCCAAAAACTTTAAAGCTACCATGCGGCGGTTGTGGCAATATGTAGGCAGTGAAAGAAAGCTGCTGATGGTTGTGTTTATGTTTGTCGTTATTGATTCAGCGCTTACATTATCCGCACCTTATCTAATTGGTGTCTCTGTAGATACGATGACCAGCGACAGCGCCGGAACCGTCAATTTCAAGCTGCTGGAAATGGTTATTATAGCTTTAATAGCTGCTTATGTGGCTGATGCACTGCTTACCTTTTTGCAGGGCTGGTTGATGGCGGGTATTTCCCAACGGATTGTGATGAAGCTGCGAACTGCCTTATTTGAAAAGCTGCAAAAGCTGCCGCTCGCCTATTTCGATTCCCGCAGGCACGGTGAAATTATGAGCCGATTGTCCAACGATATTGAAAATGTAAGCAGCAGCTTATCACAATCAATCACACAGCTGATGGGCGGTTCGATTGCGATTATCGGTTCCTTGGTGATGATGCTGATCTTAAGTCCATTACTAACCTTGGCCAGTATGATTACAGTGCCACTCGTCTATTTATTGGCCCGTACGATTACCAAGAGAACGAGTGTGCTGTTCAAGGATCAGCAGGTTCAGCTCGGCAAGTTGAATGGTCATGTCGAGGAGACCATATCCGGTATTGAGGTGGTCAAAGCTTTCAATCGTGAAGACAAAGCGATAGAAGAATTTGATGCCGTAAATGCCAAGCTGTGCGAGGTTGGCCTGAAGGCGCAAATATGGTCAGGCTTTTTGATGCCGCTGCTCGCAGTGATTAACAACATTGGTTTTGCTGCGGTTGCTGTAGTCGGTGGTGTGCTTGCTGTCAAAGGTTTGATCACTGTCGGTATTATTGCCAGCTTTCTGAGCTACTCCCGGCAGTTTGTCAGACCGCTCAATGAGATCGCCAACATATTTAACGTGCTGCAATCTGGTGTTGCCGGAGCAGAACGTGTATTTGAGGTACTTGACGAGCTTGAGGAAACGGCCGATGCACCGAACGCCATCCCTTTGGAAAACGCCAAAGGTCATGTCGTATTTGAAAATGTCAGCTTTGGTTATCGTCCTGATGTGCCAATCCTGAAAAATATCAGCTTTGAATCGCAGGAAGGCAGCAGCACCGCATTTGTAGGACCAACAGGAGCTGGAAAAACCACAATCGTCAATCTGGTAACGAGGTTTTATGATGTAACGGGCGGAAGAATCCTGATTGATGGCAGAGATATCAAGGAGTATACGAGGGACAGCTTGAGAAAAGCCTTTGGGATCGTGCTGCAGGATACATATTTATTCTCAGGTACAATCAAGGAAAATATCAAATATGGCAAATCGGATGCGACGGACGAGGAAATCGAAGCTGCGGCGGTGATGGCCAATGCAGATGCTTTTATTAAACGTCTGCCCAATCAGTACGAATCGCTGCTTTCGGAGAATGGTGGTAATCTAAGCCAGGGACAGCGTCAGCTTCTGGCTATTGCCCGGGTAATATTAGCGAAGCCATCCATCTTAATTCTTGACGAAGCTACGAGCAGCATTGACACTCGAACAGAGCTACACATTCAGGATGCTTTGTTAAGTATCATGCAAGGGCGCACGAGCTTTATCATTGCCCATCGTTTGAACACCATTCGCGATGCGGATACGATCACAGTTATTGATCATGGTGAGATTGTGGAGCAAGGCAGCCATGACCGTTTGATCAACGAACAGGGCGCCTATAATCGAATGTTTAACAATCAGTTCAAAAATTTGGAGAGTGCTTTGGATTAAGCAGGGGGATGAAAGTTTGATGATTGATCACTGTTGCTGATGAAGCAGCTTTAATTCATCCTCAATAGCTTGAAGCTGACGTTCAGCATTGGTCATGCTGCCGCCTGTGGACTCCATTTTTTCAATATCCTCTTGAATACGAATGTAATCGTATTTTAATTCGGCAATTCTTGCCTTGATTTGATCTTTTGTCATACTGAGCGGCTCCTTTATTCTATAAGTTAGTCTTGAATTAGATTACGCAAAATGAAGTGGTTTGTAAAGTATGACACAGAGAATGTTAAAGTTTAATAGTAAACAAAAAGCTGCTGATTATCGAATCTGCAGCTTTTTTGGCATGAAATCTATAATAATTTAGAACGGATACCTCAACACAACACTGAACAAATCTATATGAAATCATACGCGAAAACTTCCTAACGACTTGTTCTCCTTCAATTTTGCGAGAGATAATAAGCATATTCCATGGGTCTGCTATAAATTAGTTTGGTGTGTTTAATTGATTTAAGGTCTTTATATATATTTTTCTGGGGTTTTCCGTTTAGCTCCATAATCCGTAGTTTACTGTGTTCGTCTAATACAAAATCCACGCTCAATTCTCCTAATGAACCCATATGTGTTTCTGCCTCATGTGCGGCATTTATACTTAGCTCTTGCAAAGTTTGAAGGATTTCATTCATTTTTAGTGGTGCGAAAAAACGCGGAAGAATTTCTGCAGCATCATACATGGCTTCACATATGCTTGTGTTGAAGTAATGTTTATATGCGACTCTACAGGCGAGGCTGGAAACCGTCCATTCTCCAACAATATCTTTTTGGACAAGGACCCGAATATCAAAATATTTTTGATCAAGCTGACTCATACGAATCCCTTGCTGAACAATATATTTCTTCTTTTGCCCAAGAAGTTTATCCAATTTTTCCTGAAGGTTTTCGTATTTTCTGCAAATGATTCTTGGAGCAAGGCTGTGTAAAGAGATATGAATATCTCCGTGATCTGTTAGCTCAACCCGATATACGGACTTTCCCTTACATCCGTAGTAAGGTTTAATATACAACAGTTTATATTTCTCTAATAGCTCTGATATCTTCACTTCATGATATAAAAATGTGTCAGGGACACAGGATTTAAGATTTGACTGTTTTAACACGTTATAGAGATCCCATTTATTGAAAAAATTGATATTATTGAAACATTTGTTTCTGCCTAATACCATCTCCAAGCGTTGAGTGGTTACAGTTTTTTTGTTGAAGCTCTGGTTGTAGACGACATAAGGAAAAGGAAACGAACTTTGTGTCCATCTACCCTTTTTCAGGCCAAGTCCAATAATACGTTGTTCCTTCCAAATAATATCTGCCGGTGTAAAGGCGATAAGCTTCAGATTTAGACTGTGATAACGATGACAAAGCTGCAAAATTCTTTTTCTACTACTCCTTTTAGTTACCAGAATACCTATTAATGGGCGCTTCTCCATCTCATCACTCCTAAGCTTCAATCTCTTTTATTAGTTAATGCTAGCATAGACATCTGTGCATAGGACAATCGCATAATTGTATAGAAAATCAGCGAATGTACGGCTGCAATCACCTATTTTAAAGATAGATAGGCATTTACTATGCTTATCTTTTTAATCTTTTAAATATGATGCAGTACGTTGGATAATAGGGAGATGAGACTATGGGGAAATTTAATGGCCCTCCAGGACCTCCAGGACCCGAAGGGCCGGAAGGACCGAGAGGGCTTCAGGGACCAGTGGGGCCGGAAGGATCGCAAGGACGGCAGGGACTAGTAGGACCGGCTGGAGAAACAGGCGCGCGAGGGCTCGAAGGAGCAGCCGGAGCAACAGGAGCGACCGGACCAGCGGGAGAGAAAGGTGGGACAGGGCCAACTGGAGCGAAAGGTGCGACAGGGGCAACAGGAATGGCGGGTGCGACGGGTGTAACGGGAGTATCAGGTGCAACTGGAGCAACAGGAGCATCTGGAACGCAAGGGCCAGCAGGAACACCGGGAACCCGAGGACCATCAGGAGCGCAGGGAACGCAAGGGCCAGCAGGAGCATCTGGAACGCAAGGGCCAGCAGGAATACCGGGAACCCGAGGACCGCAAGGGCCAGCGGGAGCATCTGGAACGCAAGGGCCAGCAGGAACACCGGGAACCCGAGGACCAACAGGAGCATCTGGAACGCAAGGACCAACAGGAGCACCTGGAACGCAAGGACCAACAGGAGCACCTGGAACACAAGGACTAACAGGAGCACAGGGAACACAAGGACTAACAGGAGAACAGGGAACGCAAGGACCAACAGGAGCACATGGAACGCAAGGACCAGCAGGAGAAAAGGGAACGCAAGGACTAACAGGAGCACAGGGAACGCAAGGTCCAACAGGAG